>JANOTV010000289.1:0-3535 GCA_031416495.1 Gemmatimonadota bacterium | reverse complement strand
TGTCGCATGAACTGCGCACGCCTCTCACTATCGTAAGCGGCTTCGCCGAGACGCTCGCGGCCGAGGACGTCGAGTTCGATGCGCGGCGGCAGGTCGCCGAGCGCATCGTCGAAAACACCCGGCGCATGCAGCGCATCGTCGACGATCTACTCGACCTCTCGCGCATCGAGTCGGGCGGCTGGGTACCGAACCCGGTGTCGGTGGATCTCAACGCGGTGAGCAGCGACGTGATGGCGGGCGCGGCCGACGCCGCAAGCGCCAAGGGCCTCGAGCTCGCGCGCGACTTCGCCGCCGATGCCGCGACGGTGCACGCGGACCCGACGGCGTTGCGCCAGGTGCTGGGCAACCTCGTGGACAATGCGGTGCGCCACACGGCCAGCGGCAGCGTGACGCTCTTCTCCGAGCGCTACGAGGACGGCGTGATCGTCGGCGTCCGCGACACCGGCGTGGGCATGGCACCGGAGCACCTGCCGCGCATCTTCGAGCGCTTCTATCGCGTGGATCCAGGGCGCTCGCGCGACGAGGGCGGCACGGGGCTCGGTCTCGCGATCGTGAAGCACCTCGTGGAGGCGCATGGCGGGCGTGTTCGCGCGCAGTCTGTGCCGGGGGTGGGAACTACGATCTCTGCCCGCTTTCCGGGCCCCCCGGCGTAGGCGTGGGGCGGCCTCGTTACACGTTCGTTGCACGTCCGTGAATTGCCCGGTACGGCTACGTGGGAGACTTGAGGTGTCGCCGGGATCAGGAATCCCCGTCGCAACACCCAGACTTCACACGAGACGCCAATGCGCCTTGCTCCTTCGCTCTTCCGCAGTCTGCTTGTCCTCTCCGTCGGTGCCCTGCCCTCCGCACTCGCGGCGCAGGCGGCGACCACCGGCCGTATCGTCGGCCGCGTAATCGACGCGTCGTCGGGCGCCGGACTCTCCGATGCCGGCGTGCAGGTGGTCGGCACGACACTCGGCATCATGTCCGTGGTCGACGGTCGCTTCATCATCGTGAACGTGCCGGCAGGCACCGTGACCCTTCAGGTGCGCCGCATCGGCTTCGCACCGAAGACGATCACCGGCCTCGTGCTCGAGGCAGGCAAGACGCTCGAGCAGGTCATCTCGCTCGCGCAGGCCAGCATCCAGCTCACCGCACAGTTCGTCACGGCCGAGGCCGAGCGCGGCACGGTGAACGAGGCGCTCGACAAGCAGCGGAGCTCGGTGAACGTCGTCAGCAGCATCACCTCCGAGCAGATCAGGAAGGGCCCAGACGGCGACGCGGCGCAAGCCATCGGCCGAGTGTCCGGCGTGAGCGTGCAGGACGGCAAGTATGTGTTCGTTCGCGGTCTCGGGGACCGGTACACGCAGACGTCGCTCAACGGCGCGCGTATCCCGAGCCCCGAGCCGGAGCGCAAGGTCGTGCCGCTCGACCTCTTTCCCGCCGGGCTGCTGCAAACGATCACCACCGTGAAGACCTTCACCCCCGACCAGCCGGGCGATTTCTCCGGCGCGTCGGTCGACATCCAGACTCGCGAGTTCCCCGCGCGCCGCACATGGGCGATGAGCTCGAGCGTCGGTGCTTCGGACAACGTGGTAGGCAGCAAGATGCCGATGCCGGGCCGCGTGGGTGGCGACCTGTTCGCGTCGGGCGCGAGAAAGCGTTCGCTCCCGGGCTTCATCCAGCAGTTCGGCAACTTCGCCAACTCGCTCCCCGGCCAGAACGACTACAACCGCATGGTGTCGGAATTCAGGAACTCCTGGACGCCGCGGGGTCAGGAAGGCGGTGCGAACGGCTCGACGTCCGTGTCCGTCGGCGGCAATGATCCCGTGCTCGGACAGCGCGTCGGCTACCTGATGTCCGGCACCTACTCGTATTCGCAGGAAGCGCGACTCAACCAGGTGCGCGCGCTCGCGCTCGCACAGTCGGGCAGCAGGCCGTCGGAGATCGACCGGTACGAGGGCAACAGTGGCAAGGCGAGCGTGCTCTGGGGCGGACTCGCGAATTTCAGCACCCTGCTCGGCAGCCGCACGCGCCTCGCGTTCAACAATACGTACAACCGCACGATGGATTCCGAGGCGCGCGTCGAGAGCGGCCTCTCCGAGAACCTCGGCATCCCGTTCAACATCACGCGCCAGCGTTACGTGGAGCGCAGCGTGCGCTCGTCACAGCTCATGCTGCAGCGGGATCTCACGGACCGGCAGAAGCTTGAAGTCGCCGTGAGCGCCTCCGGCGTCACGCGCGACGAGCCCGACCGCTCGGAGTTCGTGCAGGCGGTGTTCACCGATCCGAACTCCGGGGCCGCGATGGCCCCGCAGTGGTTCTCTTCATCGAATGAAGGCGCGGTGCGCTCGTTCAGCGCGCTCAGCGAAAACGCGTACGAGGCGCGCGGCCACTATCGCATCACGTTCGGCGAGTTCGGCCAGTCGATCGCGCTCAAGATCGGCGGTCTCGGCCGCTACGGCGCGCGCGATGCGAACAGCACCGCGTACAGCATCAACGCCTCGGGCATCACGCAGGCGGAGCGTGAACTTCCCGCCGAGCAGATCTTCAACGGCAGTTACACCGGCTCGACCGGCGATGTCTGGCGCGTGACACCGATCGGAGTCGGCGGCACGTACTCGGCCAAGGACTACCAGTTCGCCGGCTTCGCCATGATCGAGAAGGAGTTCGGTCCGCGTTGGCAGCTCATCACGGGCGCCCGCGCCGAGTACTCGGATGTGCTCGTGACCGCGCAGCCTACGGTGGGCACCGTCTCGCAGACCAACCCGACCTTCCTCGATCTGCTGCCGGCCGTCGCACTGACGTTCCGTCCGAGCGACCAGGTGAACGTTCGCCTGGCAGCATCGCAGACCGTGTCGCGTCCGGAGTATCGTGAGCTCGCGCCGATCCAGTATCGCGAGGTCATCGGCTTCGACAACGTGACCGGCAACCCCGACCTGCAGCGCGCGCTGATCCAGAACTACGACCTCCGCTGGGAGTGGTACCCGAACGCCGGTGAAGTGCTGAGCATCGGCGCGTTCGCCAAGCGCTTCACCAATCCCATCGAGCGCGTGTACCGCGGCTCGTCGGGCACGCGCATGATCACCTTCGTGAACGCCGAGGGCGCGGACAACGTCGGCATCGAGCTCGAGGGTCGCAAGAACCTCGACTTCCTCAGCGACCGCCTCGCGAACCTCTCGCTCTCCGCGAACGCGACGATCATGCACAGCGACATCCGGCTCGGCAGCGGCGGCTCCGCGGTGACGAGCAAGCAGCGCGCGATGGTCGGCCAGGCGCCGTACATGTTCAACTCCGGCCTCACCTGGACGTCGAACTCCGGTTCGACGAGCGCGACGGTGCTGTACAACGTCGTCGGCGCGCGCATCACCGACGCCGGCGAGTTGCCGCTGCCGGACGTGAAGGAACTCGAGCGTCATGTGCTCGACTTCTCCGTGCGCTTCCCGCTCACTGACCGCTTCTCGGCGCGCTTCGACGCGCGCAACCTGCTCGACGCGCCGTACCGGATCATCCAGGGTCCGGTGACCCGCGAGCGCTACAATGTGGGGCGCGGCTA
>JANOTV010000288.1:0-6689 GCA_031416495.1 Gemmatimonadota bacterium | reverse complement strand
TTGCACGGGCGTCTGGTGCGACGCGGACGCCGCGAAGTAGTTGGCCGAGCCACCGAGCACCTCGTCGGTCTTGCCGAAGGGGGTCTCAACGGAGTCGAGTGCAACGGAGCCGACGACTAATACGGACACGGGAGATGAGGTAGAAGGTGGAAAGTGGAAGGCTGTGACATCACATCCTCTCCGGTGCATTGATGCCGAGCAGGCCGAGTCCGTTCGCGAGCGTGATGCGTGCGGCCTTCGCCAGTGCAAGACGGGCCTGCATGATGTGCTCGGGTTCGCCGAGCACGTGATGCTTGTGATACCAGGTGTGCACGAGGCGCGCAGTCTCGAGGAGCCAGGTGGCGACGCGATGGGGCTCGAGTGCGTCGGCCGCGGCGGCGGCGAATGCGGGCCAGTCGAGCAGCGCCTTCACCAGTTCGCGCTCCTCGGTCTCCGCGAGCGCGCTCCAGTCGACGCCGGCGCCAGTGATCGTGTCGATATCGATCTCGCCCACGCGGAAGATGCCGGAGAGGCGCGCGTGCGCCATCTGGATGTAGTAGACGGGATTCTCCTCGGACTGCGAACGCGCGAGGTCCACGTCGAACACGAGCTGCGAGTCGCCCTTCCGCATGAGGAAGAAGTAGCGCACCGCGTCGCGACCCACTTCGTCGATGAGGTCGCGCACCGTCACGTAGCTGCCGGCGCGCTTGGAGATCTTCACTTCCTGGCCGCCCTTCATCACCGTGACCATCTGGTGCAGCACGTACTCGGGATAGCCCTGCGGCACGCCGATGTCGAGCGCCTGCAGTCCCGCGCGTACGCGGGCCGTCGTGCCGTGATGGTCCGCGCCCTGCACGTTGATCGCGCGCGCGTATCCGCGCTCGAACTTGGTCACGTGGTACGCGACGTCGGGCACGAAATAGGTGAAGGTGCCGTCACGCTTGCGCATGACGCGATCCTTGTCGTCGCCGTAGTCCGTCGTGCGCAGGTAGAGCGCGCCGTCGTCCTCGAACGTGTGGCCGGCCGCCTTGAGCCGTTCCACGGTCTTCTCCACCAATCCGTCGGTGTAGAGCGACGACTCGAGGAAGTAGACATCGAACTTCACGCCGAAGGCGCGCATGTCGATATCCTGTTCCTTGCGTAGCTCGCGCACGGCGACCTGACGGACCGCCTCGAGATCGTCACCGCACTTGTCCGCCGGGAACTCCTCGGCGTAACGCAGCGCGATCTCGCGGATATAATCGCCGTGGTAACCGCCCTCGGGCACGACGAGCGGCTCGCCCGCGAGCTCGCGCAGGCGTGCCTGCACGGAGAGCGCGAGGTTCTGGATCTGCACGCCGGCGTCGTTGTAGTAGAACTCGCGCGTGACCTCCCACGCCTGCGACGCGAGCAGCGACGCGATCGAATCGCCGAGCGCGGCCTGGCGACCGTGCCCGACGTGCAGCGGACCGGTGGGATTCGCGGAGACGAACTCGACGACGGCCGTCTTCCCTGTACCGCCGGCGCCCGTGCCCCATGCGGCGCCCGCGTCGAGGATGCGCGCAACGCCCGAGGCGAGATCTGCAGTGTCGAGGCGGAAATTGATGAAGCCCGGCCCCGCGACCGTCGCCTCGGCCACACCGGCGGCCTTGGTGTCGAGCGCGGCGATCAGTGCGTCGGCGACTTCGCGCGGCTTGCGGCCGAGCGGCTTCGCGAGCGTCATGGCGATATTCGTCGCCCAGTCGCCGTGGGCCGGATCGCGCGGACGCTCGAGCGAGGGCTGCGTGTCCGCCGGTGCACCAAGTGAGACCGCCGCGCGCGCGAGTTCGGCGCGCAGGGTGTCGAGGCCGTTCACTGGGCCGGTCCGGACTTCTTGGTCGACGTGTCGCTGGAGGGTGCAGGCTTGGGAGCTGAGGCCGGCGCGGATGCAGCGCTGGAGGAACCAGACCCGGAGCTGGCAGATCCGCTCGTGGAACCGTTTCCAGTCGAGCCTGAGCCGGAGGCAGATCCTTCTCCCGTGCCCGACGCTGCCGCCTTGTCCGACGAGCCACCCGACGAGCCACCCGACGAGCCACCCGACGAGTCCGACGTCGAAGTGCCGCTCGCCCCTTCCTTCCCAGCTGCCGCGCGCTGGTCCTTCTTGCCGTCCTTGCCGTAATCCGTGATGTAGAAGCCCGAACCCTTGAAGACCAGGCCGCCACCAGCAGACATGCGCCGCGCGGCGATCACGCCGCACTGCGGGCAGGGCAACTCGGACTGAGCGTCGCTCATCTTCTGGACGAACTTCTCAAAGTCGTGCCCTTCCGGGCACCGATATTCGTAAGTGGGCATCTGTCGGGTTTGGCGGAACAGCTAACGTGCGGAGCCCGTGCAAGTTAGCGGCCCCGACGGGGTGCTTCAAGCGGTCGTCGGCCCTCATGTCGGCCCTCGGCGCACGCGCAACCGCCCGAGTTGACGCAGGATTCCGGGCGGGAGCGTCAGTGCGGTGCTCCCCTCGGACGTCGGCTCGGCATCGCCAGAACTCTCGAACAATTCCCCGAAGCGCGACGTGGCGTGCGCGCTGGCCTCACCCTGGCCGGTATTCGCCCCAGACGCCGCGCAGTACGTCCGAGATCTCCCCCACCGAAGCACGCGCTCGCACGGCGTCGATGATCAGCGGCATGAGCGGAGGCATGAGCGGAGGCACGGCCGCCGTCCCGCCCAGGTACGCCGGTGCCACCTCGCGGATCGCCCGCAGCGCCCGCTCGACCGCATCACCATCGCGTGCGGCGCGCACCGCAGCCAGGCGTGACAGCTGCCCCGCTTCGAGCTCCGCGAAGTTCGGCGTCGGGATGATCGGCGAGGCCTCCCCGTCGGTGAACCGGTTCACGCCGACGATCACCGTGCTCCCCTGCTCCACCGAGAGCTGGTACTCGTACGCCGACCGGCCGATCTCCTCCTGGAAGAAGCCGGCCTCGATCGCGCGCGCCGAGCCGCCCATCGCCTCGACGCGCGCGAGCAGCTCGAGCGTACGGCGTTCGAGTGCATCGGTGAGCGCTTCCACATAGAAGCTCCCGGCGAGCGGATCCACCGTCTGCGCCACGCCACTCTCGTGCGCGACGATCTGCTGCGTGCGGAGCGCGAGCGTCGCGGCCTGCGCCGTCGGCAGGGCGAGCGCTTCGTCGTAGCCGTTGGTGTGCAGCGACTGGGTGCCGCCGAGCGTCGCCGCGACGGTCTGCACGGCCACGCGCACCACGTTGTTGAGCGGTTGCTGCGCGGTGAGCGTCACGCCACCGGTCTGCGTGTGGAAGCGCAGCTTGCACGACGCATCGTTCGCGTGGAACCGCTCGCGCATGAGCGTCGCCCAGATGCGGCGCGCCGCGCGGAACTTCGACGCTTCCTCGAAGAGATCGTTGTGGCAGGCGAAGAAGAAGCTGAGCCGCGGCGCGAAGGCATCGACCGCGAGTCCGGCGCGCACCGCGCGCTCCACGTACGCGAGCGCGTTCGCGAACGTGAACGCGAGCTCCTGCACCGCCGTCGCGCCCGCCTCGCGGATGTGATAACCCGAGATGGAGATCGGGTTGAACTGCGGCACTTCCTCCGCACAGAACCTGAACGTCTCGGCGATCAGCTCGAGCGACGGCTCCGGCGGGAACACGTACGTGCCGCGCGCGATGTACTCCTTGAGGATGTCGTTCTGGATCGTCCCGCTGAGCACGGCGCGCGGGATCCCCCTCTCCTCGGCGACCACGATGTACATCGCGAGCAGCACGGCGGCCGTCGCGTTGATGGTCATCGACGTCGAGACCTTGTCGAGCGGCAGGTCGGCGAGCAGCAGGTGCAGGTCCTCGACGGTGTCGATCGCCACGCCCACGCGGCCGACTTCGCCGAGCGAGCGCGGCGAATCGGAATCGAGCCCCATCTGCGTCGGCAGGTCGAACGCGGTGGAGAGACCGGTCTGCCCCGCCGCGAGCAACAGCTTGAATCGCGTGTTGGTCTCCTGCGCCGATCCGAAACCTGCGTACTGGCGCATCGTCCAGAGCCGACCGCGGTACATCGACGGCTGCACGCCACGCGTGAACGGGAACTCACCCGGTGCACCGAGCTTCGACGCGTCAACCGTGACCGGCGGATAGACCTCTGCGACGGGGATCCCCGCAGGCGACAGTCGCTCCGCGCTCATCGACCCGCGAGGACTTCGGTGGCCATGTCCACGTCCCGCTTCGACCCGACGAAATATGGCGAGCGCTGATGCAGCTCGGTGGGCTGTACGTCGAGGATGCGCTGCTTGCCGTCCGTCGCGGCGCCACCGGCCTGCTCGACGATGAATGCGAGCGGATTGCACTCGTAGAGCAAGCGCAGCTTGCCGTTCGGGCGCGAGGTGTTCGCCGGATACGCGAAGAGGCCGCCGCCCAGGAGATTGCGATGGAAGTCGGCGACGAGCGAGCCGACGTACCGTACGCTCATCGGCTTGCGCTTGCCGTCACGCCCGCGATAGCGATGCATGAGCGCGCGCACGTCATCGTTCCACAGCGCCTCGTAGGAGTCGTTGACCGAGAGATACCGGCCGACCTCGGGGATGCGTATGTTCGGATGCGACAGCAGGAACTCGCCGATCGACGGATCGAGCGTGAAACCGTGCACGCCATAACCGGTGGTGTACACGAGCATCGTGCTCGCGCCATAGATCACGTAGCCCGCGGCCACCTGTCGCGAACCCGGCTGCAGCATGTCCTCCTCGCAGCCGTCCTCGCCTGCCGACTGCTGCTGCAGCACCGAGAAGATCGTGCCAACCGGCACGTTGACGTCGATGTTCGACGAGCCGTCGAGCGGATCGAAGAGCAGGATGTACCTGCCCTTCCGGAACTTCGACGGGATCTGGATGATGCCCGGCTCCTCTTCCGACGCCATCGCGCAGAGACGGCCGCCGTGGTCCATCGCCTTGATGATGATGTTGTTCGCGATCACGTCGAGCTTCTGCTGCGCCTCGCCCTGCACATTCTCCGTGCCTTCGGCGCCGAGGATGTCCACGAGGCCCGCGAGTCGCACCTTGTTGGCGATCATCTTCGATGCGAGCGCCATGTCGTAAAGGATCCCCGAGAGCGCACCGGTCGCGTCCGGATTGATCTGGCGTTCCTGTTCGATGATGAATCGCTCGATCGTGACGACCGAGGTGTCGGTATGGTTGACCACTGAAGGCTCCGGCAGGTGACGGTCAGCGCAGCAGCACTGACGGGACTCGATGCCACAAAGGTGGCCGCTCAGTCACATCTCCGGCAATGGCCGATGCGCAGCCGCTGCGGTCCATTTATGCCCCCCGGCTTCGATCTCGATCGAGCGGCCATCGAGCCGCAGCACCACCGTGCCCAGCTGATCGGTGCGAAGCACCGTCGTTCCGCGCTCGGCGAGCCGCTGCATGACCTCGGGGCCGGGATGGCCGTACATGTTGCCCGCACCCACCGAGACCAGGGCGATACGAGGAGCGACGGCGTCAAGGAACGCGGGAGTGGTGCTCGTTCGCGAACCGTGATGGCCCACCTTGAGCACGTCCGCCCGCAGCGTCGCGCCATGCCGTTCCACGAGCCATGCCTCCTCGCGCTTCTCTGCATCGCCCGTGAGCAACACGCGCAGATCGCCGAAGCTCACGCGCACCACCGTGCTTGCCTCGTTCGGATCGTCGAGCGACACGGTCCAGGCTGAATCGGGCGCGAGGAACTCCAGTGACACGCCATCGACATCGACCGTCTCACCGGGGCGCACGCGTTGCCATCGCGTGCCTGCGCGCTCCACCGCCGCGAGCAGTTCCTGATACGTCGTGCTGCGTTCGACGAATGCGGCGTCACGCAGTTCACGCGGTCTGAGCGCGCGCACGATGCTCGCGGCGCCGCCGATGTGGTCGGCATGCGGATGCGTGAGCACCAGCATCGCGAGCTCGCCACCGCGTCGTCTGAGGTACGGGATCACCGTCGCGCGGCCCGCGTCGCCCGAACTCCATGCGCGACCGGCGTCGATCACCACCCATCGGCCGCGCGGCGAGCGCACGGCGATCGCATCGCCCTGCCCCACATCGAGCAGGTGCACCTCGGCGACTCCGCTGCTGCGCACGTGGCCCGATGGCGCCCACGCGAGCAGCGCCACCGCACCGAGCGCGACGATGAGCGGCGGTCGCCAGTGACGGGCCCACCCCGCGACCAGCAGCGCACCTGCCACGGTCGCGCTCAGCACGGCGGCAACGAGCGTCGGCGCGACGACCATCGCCGCGCCGGGCGTGGATGCGGCCACGGTCGCGACGCCATCGAGCGCGCGGAGCAGCGGACGTGATGCGTCGGCAACGAACAGGCCCGCGCCATCGAACGGCATCAGCATCGCAAGGAACAGCGTCGGCTGCAGCAGCGAGACTATGGGTCCTGCCGCGAGATTGCTGAGCGGCGAGATGAGACTCAGCCGTCCGAAGTGCCATGCAACAAGCGGCGCCGTGACGAGTGTCGTGAGGGTGCTCGCGACGAGGTCACGCGCGAGCGTCGCCCGCCATCCGCGCCACTCCTCCGGCAGCCGCCGGCGGCCGATGCGCCCAGCGACGATGATCGCCGCGTAGCCTGCGACGGAGAGTTGCCAGCCGAGGTCGAGCACTGTGCGCGGTTCGAGGAGCGGGATCAGCGCGCCGAGCGAGAAGCTTCCCCACGGCGAGACGGGCCGCTGCAAGGCGCGGCTTATCGTCACCGCGGCGAACAGCGTGACGCTGCGCGCCGCCG
>JANOTV010000287.1:0-1926 GCA_031416495.1 Gemmatimonadota bacterium | reverse complement strand
TCCGTCCAGAGGCGTGCGGCCTGCTCGATCGCGATGACGCGGCCGCGCGGTCGCATGCCGGGCGGATGCACCTCACCGCCGCCGTACGGAACGAATCGATCGTCCGTGCCAAAGAGCATCAGCACCGAAACCGGTGCGGTGGGCTCGAAGGTTGGCACCAACGGCTCGGCAAGGCTGCCGGCCACCGGCGCGATCGCGGCGAGCTTCGTCGAGAGTTTCGCGCCAAGGAAATGCGAAATCATCCCGCCATTGCTGATGCCAGTCGCATAAATACGCTTCGGGTCCACTCGGCGCTTCTTCGCGACGTCGTCGATCAGGGCCGTGACGAAGGCAACGTCGTCGATGCGGGGCCATAGTCCATTCAGACACCCCATTGCGGGTCGGCTGCGGCGCAAGTCGAAGCGGCCGGGCAGGGTGGGCGTGTGCTGGAGCGGGGAAGGGGGTGGCGATGGCAGTGGTTTTCGGCTTCGGTATCTTGGCGTTGGCAGCAGCAATGCGGGCCGGTCATGGGTTGCGGGCGGCACGGAGTCGGAGTTGCCGGTCGCGCGCCCGGGTGCGGGGTGCGATCTTGAGAGGCGGTTAGATCAGGAGCTTGCGCACGGGCGGCGCACGGCTCGGATGCGCCGGAGCGACGGACACGGGGTCTCGGGCGAGGTGCGCGAGAATCCGCTCGATGACGCGCAGCTTGCCGCCGCAGCGTCGGCCGGTCTCGATGTCGATGGCAAAGACGCGCTTGAGCCGTTTGGCCCAGGGCATCGCCGGCTGCCGGTCGATGAGCGTTTGCTGCGCTTGATCCGCGCCGCTGTCGGCCGGGCTTTTCGGAACGACGCGGGCGCGCTGGGCGCTGGCCGGGGCGAAGACGCCGTGATAACGCGTCAGGTGGGCGCGGGGCTTGGGGACCAGGGCGGCGAGTCTGGCGACGCAATCCATCGGCTCGAAGATCACGTGCGTGGTGCCGTCGCGATAGGGCGTCTTGAGGGTATAGCGAATGTGGCCTGAGTCGGTGAGCGCGAGGCGATCGGTGGCGATCGGCGGGCGTGCGATGTAGCGGGCCCGGTGCTCGAGCTTGTCGCGCTCGGCGCCTTTGGCCGCCACGCCCGCATGCAGCGAGAACCCTGAGCTCTCGGCCACGTCAGCGCTCGCGCGCTCGGGGTCCGGAGGCAGGGTTTGCAGCGTGAAGACTTTCTGTCCCTCACGGGGACCGGTGGCGATACGATAGGTGATCGAGTGTCCGAGCAAGCTGTGGATGGGCGCTTCCTCGCTCGGGTCGAAGGCGAGAGAGGCGTTCTCGATGTCGCGCGTGATGAGCCCTGAACGCTCGAGCGAGCGGCCGATTCGTTCGCCGATCGTCTTCACGAGGCACTTAAGTTCCGCGGGGCTCGGCGCAGGTACGGGCACGAACCGGAGTCTCGGTCCGTTACCGACGTAGACGCCGTCGAGCACGAGCATGTGGAAGTGAATGTTGAGATTGAGCGCGGAGCCGAAGCGCTGAATCAGGGTGACGGCGCCGGTCGCAGCGCTCGCCCGGGTCACGCCCGCTTTCCTGATCAAGTGTCCCGAGATCGTGCGATAGAGGATGCCGAGCACGCGGGTGAGCACCTCGGGCCGGGTTGCCAATAGGTATCTGAGCGCGAACGGCAACGACAGCACCCATTGACGGATCGGCGCGCGCGGCAACACCTCATCGACGAGGAGCGCCGCCGTCTCCGCCATCCGCCGGCCGCCGCAGCTCGGGCAAAAGCCGCGGCGCTTGCAGCTGAAGGCCACGAGCTTCTCGGCGTGGCAGCTCTCGCAGCGCACGCGCAAGAATCCTTCCTCGAGCCGCCCGCACTTGAGATAGGCCTCGAACTCCTCATCGACGTACCGAGGCAAGGGTTTGCCCTCGGCCGCTCGCTCGGCCCGAAACACCGGATAGTGCTCGGCGAC
>JANOTV010000286.1:0-3137 GCA_031416495.1 Gemmatimonadota bacterium | reverse complement strand
CGGCCGGCCATCGTGCAGCAGGATGTTCTCGGGTTTGATGTCGCGATGGATCACGCCGTGCGTATGCGCGTAGTGCAGCGCGCTCGCCACGTCGCTCGCGATCCGTACCGCCTCGTCCACGCCGAGCTGCGTCTCGCGGTCGAGCTTCGACCGCAACGTCTCGCCGTCGATGAACGGCATGACGTAGTAGAGGAAGCCGTCGGCAGTGCCGCTGTCGAAGAGCGGAAGGATATGCGGGTGCTGCAATGCGGCTGTGGTCGTGATCTCGACCACGAACCGCTCGGCGCCGAGCACCGCGGCGAGCTCGGGCTTGAGCACCTTGAGCGCGACCTTCCGCTTGTGCTTGACGTCCTCGGCGAGGTACACCGTCGCCATGCCACCCTGCCCGAGCTCACGCTCGATCCGGTAACGGTCCGCGAGCGCGGCCGCGAGTTTTTCGGGAACTGCGGTCATCGCTGCCTCAGGGTGCCGGCCATCACCGCGTCTCTCCGCGTTCCATCTGCCGCACCAGCGCCGGCAGGCCTTGGATGACGATGATCCGCGTCGCGGGGTTCTGACGCACCATCGCGAAGGTGCGGCCGTCGGGCGAGACGTCGTAGTTCGAGTGCGGCGCCGTCGTGACCATCTGCGACACATCGAACAACTGCCGACGCGCGGTGACCGCGAGCGTCGGCGTGAGGCTGAGGGTCGCAGAGATGAACAACACCGCATTCGCCACCGGCGCCCGATAGAAGAGCTCGCGCCCACTCGGGCCCCACATGGGCTCGCTGCCACCCGTGAGCGAGACCCGGAGCTCATCGCCCTCACGATTGAGGGGCCGCACGTACACCTCCGTCGCGCCGGACTGGTCCGAGGTGTAGGCGAGCCACCGCCCGTCGCGTGACACCGAAGGGAATCGCTCCTCGAAGCGTGTCGCGACCAGCGCCTCGACCGGCCCCCGACCAGCATTCCGCACGATCGCGATATCACCGCGTGTATCGCCCGCAAGACTGTTGCCCGCCGTGACGATCGCGCTGCGGTCAGGGAGCCACTCGCCGGTGTACGTCACCGAGGTCGAGGAGATCAACGAGTCCACCTCTCCCGGTCGGCCGGGGTTGGCCCGGTACACCGTCAGCGCGCCACCCGAACGGCTGGCCGACGAGTACGCCACATGTCGCCCGTCCGGCTCCCAGCTGGCGTCGTGGCCGTCGCGGTCGAAGGTCACGCGACTCAGCGCGCCGTCGGCAAGATCGAGTTGCCAGACGTCGCGGCCGTCGGCGGTGGTGAAGTCGGCCAGAAGGCGTCGCCCGTCCGGGGAGAATCGGGGCATGTGGAAGTTGCGGCTCTCGTTGACCGCCGCGCGAGCATTCCCGGTGCGGTCCACGAGCACGAGCGAACGCGGCTCATCGGGGACGTAGACGACCGTACCGTTGGACGCGACCGCGAACTGCGCCTGCCCGCCACCCGTGAGCGCAACATCCGACGCGATCACGAACGGCGACCCGCTGGTGCGTCTGGTCCGGACGTCGAAGCGGATGGCTTCCATCGACCCGTTGTTGAGCACGTAGACGAGCAGTCCAGACGTATATCGAACTTCGACTACGTTGACGCTCAGGAGCGGTGTGGTCGCGCCGGTGACCAGGTCGAGGATGAACGACGGACCGAAGCTGGTGCCGATCGGATTGCGCACGGCAAGACCGTAGCGGTCGCCGGGCAACACCTGCTGCATGCTGAATCCCGACAGCTCCGGTCCGAACGGATTCGTGACCTCGCCGGTCGGGCTCACACGAGAGTCCCCGCCCAAACCATCGCTCTGCGGACTCACCCAGAGCGTCCCGTCGCTGCCCCACGCCATGATGTTCGACCAGGCGAGCTCGCGCGGGAGCGGCTTCCCCCTGCCGCCGTCGAGCGGGAAGCGGAACATCTGCGTGCCCTGCGTGCTCGTCGCGACGAACTCCCGCGCATCCTGGGATATCACGGGCCCAGCGAACTGCGGCGGGACATTGGGGAGCGGGGTCGCGACCGCAGCCTCCAGCGGACGTCTCACGAGCCGCGCCTTGTAGTCGACCGCGTCGAGATACAGCAGCGTGCGACCGTCGGGCGTGATGTCAAGGAGCCGCTGCAGGGGGGCGCCGCCGGCGCCGAGCCCCGGCGTCGGGATCGCGAGGCGCGACGGCGGCAGTTCGGACTCAGGCCCCGGACGCAGCCAACCCCAAGCTGCTGCGACTGACGCTACAGCGAACGCGGTGGGCCAGATGATCCTCGCCCCGCGCGACGGCCGCGCGGCAGCGCGCGCACGCGCACCGGGCGACCGGCGCGCCGCCGACGACGAACTGCCCACGAGCGCCGCCGCGAACTCCGCCGCACTCGCGAACCGATCGGCCGGCAACTTCTCGAGCGCCGTGAGGATCGCGTCCGCGACCTCGTCGGGCACCGACTTGCGCAGCGCGGTGACCGGCTCTGGTGCGCTGTTCATCACCCGCGCGATCACCGCCTGCGCGTTGGGACCGGTGAACGGCGGCTCGCCGGCGAGCATCTCGTGCAGCACGCAGCCGAGCGCGTACACGTCGGAGCGCGCGTCGAGGTTGCGCTCACCGAGCGCCTGCTCGGGGCTCATGTAGTGCGGCGTGCCGAGCGACATGCCGGTCTCGGTCATCCGCGAGCCACCCTCGCCTCGACTCGCGGCGAGCGCGATCCCGAAGTCGGCGACCAGTGCGCGCCCGTCGTGCAGCAGGATGTTCTCCGGCTTGATGTCGCGGTGGATCACTCCGTGGCGGTGCGCATAGTCGAGCGCGCTCGCGATCTCGGTGGCGATCCGCACCGCATCGCCCACCGGCAACTGCCTCTCGCGCGCGAGTCGGTCGCGGAGCGATTCGCCGTCGATGTACGGCATCACGGAGAAGACGGTGCCGTCCACCTGCCCCGAGTCGTAGAGCGCGAGGATATGCGGGTGCTGGAGGTTGGCCGTGGTCTTGATCTCGACCAGAAACCGTTCGGCGCCGATCACGGCCGAGAGCTCCGGGCGCAGGACTTTGAGCGCGACGTCGCGCTCGTGCCGGAGGTCGTGGGCGAGGTAGACGGTCGCCATGCCGCCGGCGCCGAGCTCCCGCGTGATGCGGTAGCGGTCGGCGAGGGCGGTGCGCAGGCGGTCTTCGATG
>JANOTV010000285.1:0-10743 GCA_031416495.1 Gemmatimonadota bacterium | reverse complement strand
AGGCGATCGGCGGCGGGAGCGCGTGGCAGATGGCGGTGGACATGCGCCTGCTCTCCGACCTCGCGCGGACACCCTTCTCGGTACCGACGCGTGACGGCGTCGGCACGCCGGCGATCGGCGCCGACGACGCGGTCGATCGCGTGACCTCTTGGCTGCTCGGGCAGACCGGACTCCAGGGCGGCACGTGACGCGCCGCCGGAGGTATTGAGCGTGGTCCTCGACGCGATCCTGATCCTCGGTGGCGTCGGCTTGGCGTTCGGCATCCTGATCGCGCTGGCCAGCGCGAAGCTCAGGGTGTGGGAGGACCCGCGCATCGGAGTAGTCGCCTCGATCCTCCCCGGGGCCAACTGCGGTGCCTGCGGACTCCCCGGATGCCGGGCGTTCGCCGAGGAGGCGGTGGCGGGCCGCATCCAGATCGCCGAGTGCACCGTGGCAAGCGAGGACTCGCGCGGCGAGATCGCCGGCTACCTCGGCGTGGAGGCGGGCGTCGCGGTGAAACGGGTAGCGCGGCTGCTCTGCGCGGGCGGCAGTGACGTCGCGGTGCAGCAGGCGGAGTATCGCGGCGTGGGCACCTGCGGGGCCGCTGCGGCAGTCGCGGGCGGAGGGAAGGGGTGCGTCTGGGGGTGCCTCGGACTCGGCGACTGCGCGCGCGCCTGTGACTTCGATGCGATCGCGATGGACGAGTACGGGCTGCCGGTCGTGGATCCCGTGAAGTGTACGGCGTGCGGTGATTGCGTGGACGCGTGCCCGAAAGACCTCTTCGTCATCATGCCACTCGAGCACTCCCTGCTCGTGCAGTGCAAGAACCTCGTCGTCGGCGACGAGGTCGTTGAGCAGTGCCGCGTGGCGTGCACCGCCTGCGGGAAGTGCGTGCAGGACGCCGCGGAGGGACTGATCAGCGTGGCGAGCGGCGTCGCCGTCGTGAACTACGACCTCGCCGGATCGGCCGAACCCGGTGCGGTCGAGCGGTGTCCGACCAACGCCATTGTGTGGCTCACCGGCGCGCAGTTTCGGCGGTCGGCGCCCGCGCGGACGGAAGCAGCATGAGATTCTTCAAGACGAAGGTGCAGGCGACCAGCGCCGAGCCCGGTGCGCCGAAGTATCCGGGGACGTTGGAGGCCCTCGACGGCAGTGCCGCGGTGGTGGCAATGGAAACGGGGGCGAGCGATGGGGCCGGCGCGTATCCCATCACGCCGTCTACGCAGATGGGCGAGGGGTGGGCCGCGGCCGTCGCCGACGGCGCGCGGAACGTCAACGGGCGCCGGCTGATCTTCTTCGAGCCCGAGGGCGAGCACGCCGCCGCCGCCGTGACCGCAGGGATGAGCATGTCAGGCCTCCGCGCAACGAACTTCTCGAGCGGGCAAGGCATCGCGTACATGCACGAGTCGCTCTACGCGGCCGTCGGGAAGCGCCTCACCTACGTCCTCAATATCGCCGCGCGTGCCATGACCAAGCATGCGCTGAACGTCCACGCCGGCCACGATGATTACCACGCCGTCGACGACACGGGGTTCTTCCAGCTCTTCGCGAAGGACGTCCAGGAAGCCGCAGATCTCAACCTGATCGGGCACCGCGTCGCGGAACTCTCGCTCAATCCCGGCATCGTGGCGCAAGACGGTTTTCTCACGAGCCACGTGATCGAGTCGGTACGCCTTCCCGAGCGCGACCTGATCCGCGAGTATCTCGGCGACCCGGCGGACATGATCGATTCGCCGACCCCGGCACAACGACTCGTATTCGGCGCGACGCGGCGACGCATCCCGGAGATGTTCGATCTCGACTATCCGGCGATGCTCGGCACGGTGCAGAACCAGGATAGCTACGCTCAAGGCGTGGCCGCGCAGCGCCCGTTCTATTTCGACCACATCGTCGAGTTGACCGAGCGTGCCATCGCGGAGTACGCCGCCCTCACCGGACGGCGCTACGCGCGCGCGATGGGGTACCGGCTCGATGATGCGGAATGGGTCATCGTAGGGCAGGGCTCCGTCGTATCCAACGCTGAGGCGGTGGTGGATCACCTGCGCGCCTCGCGCGGACTCAAGGTCGGCGTCCTCAACATGACGATGTTCCGGCCCTTTCCGACCGACGTCGTCACCCGGCTCCTGGCCGGCAAGAAAGGCGCCGTCGTTCTTGAGCGCGTGGACCAGCCGCTCGCGGTCGATCTGCCGCTCCTGCGCGAGATCCGGGCCGCGATGGCGAAGGGTATGGAGAACCAGCGCTCCGCCGACGCGCATCCCGGGGTGTACCCGCTCCGGCCAGATCAGGTGCCCGACTTCTTCAGCGGATGCTTCGGGCTCGGCAGTCGCGACCTGCAGCCCGGGGACATCGTCGCTGCCGTGGAGAACATGCTCCCGGGCGCCGCGCGCCGGCGGCAGTTCTACCTCGGGATCGACTTCGTCCGCGAGGGCACGCACCTCCCGAAGCTTCAGATCTGGCAGGAGCAGTTGGTGGAGAACTATCCGCAGCTCTCGGGGCTCTCGCTCCGGCCCACCGCGCCGCTGAACCTCCTGCCCAAGGGCTCGACCGCGTTGCGCATCCACTCCGTGGGCGGGTGGGGCGCCATCACGATGGGGAAGAACGTCGCGATGACGGCCTTCGATCTCTTCGGCCTCCATGTCAAGGCGAACCCCAAGTACGGGTCGGAGAAGAAGGGGCAGCCGACGACGTTCTACGCAGTGCTCGCACACGAGCCGATCCGCCTCAACTGCGAGCTCAAGCACGTGGACGTCGTGCTCTCACCCGACCCGAACGTCTTCCGCCACAGCGACCCGCTCGACGGTCTGGCGGAGGACGGTGTCTTCGTCATCCAGACCGACCTCCCCCCAGAGTCGTTCTGGCAGACGCTGCCGGCCCGTGCGCGTCGCACGATCACCGATCGCAGGATTCGGCTCTACGTGCTCGACGCGTTCGCGATCGCGATGAGCGAGGCGTCCGATTCCGATCTGCGCTTTCGCATGCAAGGGGCGGCGTTCATGGGCGCCTTCTTCAAGACGTCACCGCTCCTCGAGAAGGAGGGCGTGACGGAGGCGGCGCTCTTCGAGGGCATGACGAAGCAGCTCACCAAGAAGTTCGGTCACCGCGGGCCGCGGGTGGTCGAGGACAACCTGCGCGTGATCCGCCGCGGCTACGACGAGCTCCGCGAGGTTTCAACGGCAGGGGACACCTTCGCAGAGGAGCGCGGCGAGGTGCCGCGTATGCCGGTGCTCATGGAGGCGCCGGGCGCGGCGCTCGGTCCAGGCCACGAGGGCCGGTTCTGGGAGCAGGTCTGTTCCCTCTGCAAGCTCGGCCAGGACGGTATCGCGGATCCCTTCGCAGCCATCGGCGCCATCCCCGCCGTCACGAGCAGCATTCGCGACATGAGCGGGGTGCGGCTCGAAGTGCCCGCGTTCATCGGCGAGAAGTGCACCGGCTGCGCGCAGTGCTGGGTGCAGTGCCCGGACTCGGCGATCCCGGGGCTGGTGAACAGCGCCGAGGAGGTCATCGACGCCGCGATCCGCACGTCGGCGAACGGCACACAGTTCGAGCGCCTGCGTCCGATCGTGAAGCACTGGGCGCGCGAGACGCAGAAGCGGCTCGACAAGGATTCGAAGCTGAAGGTTGCCGATGCGTTCGCCGCCGCGTACGAGACCGTCGCGGGCAAGATGGCGTGGGACGCCGACCGCCGCGCCGCGACCGACAAGGAGCAGGCGATCATCCAGGGGCGCCTGGCCGAGTTCCCGCTCGCGCGCACGCGCCCCTTCTTCGACGCGCCCGAGGCGAAGCAGAAGGGCACGGGCGGCCTACTCTCCGTCACGATAAACCCGGAGACCTGTAAGGGGTGCACCCTCTGCGTCGAGGTCTGCCCCGACGGTGCGCTCACCACCGTGAAGCAGGACCTGGACAACCTCGCGCAGCTCCGGCGGAACTGGGAGATGTGGAACCGGCTCCCCGACACCGATGATCGCTTCATCAACATCTCCGACCTCGACGAGGGGATCGGCGTCCTCTCCTCGCTTCTCCTGAAGAAGGAGACCTATCGGTCGATGGTCGGCGGCGACGGCGCCTGCATGGGCTGCGGCGAGAAGACGACCGTGCACCTGATCGTCGCGGCGATCCACGCGCAGATGGCACCGCGGATCAAGGCGCATGTCACGGAACTCGACACGCTGATCAGCGCGCTCGACGGCAAGGCCCGGGAACTCCTCGCGTCGGGGGCTGACCTGGACGCGGCCGCGGCGTCGCGCGACAACGTCTCCGTGCCGCTGGTCGAGTCGCAGCGCAAGGAACTATCCAGGCTCAACGATTCCCTGCGCGACCTCAAGGACCTCAAGTGGCGCTACGTTGCGGGGCCGAGCGGCAAGGGGCGGGCCTACCTCGGTATGGCGAACTCCACCGGGTGCTCGTCGGTCTGGGGCAGCACGTATCCCTACAATCCGTATCCCTTCCCGTGGGTGAACCACCTCTTCCAGGACTCGCCGTCCATCGCGATCGGCCTCTTCGACGCGCACATGCGCAAGATGGCGGACAGCTTCGTGGCGATCCGTCGCGCGCGCGTCCTGGCCGACGGCACGTACGACCCGCTGCGGCTCGAGCCTGAACTCTCCACGCTCGGGTGGCAGCAGTTCACGGATGATGAATTCGCCCTCTGCCCGCCGATCGTCGCGATGGGTGGCGACGGCGCGATGCTCGACATCGGGTTCCAGAACCTATCGCGACTGCTCGCGTCCGGAAAGCCGATCCGCGTGGTGGTGCTCGACACGCAGGTGTACTCGAACACCGGCGGGCAAGCCTGCACGAGCGGATACACGGGCCAGGTCGCCGACATGTCCGCCTTCGGCAAGGCGCAGGCGGGCAAGACCGAAGTGCGGAAGGAACTCGGTCTCCTGGCCATCGCGCATCGCGGTGTCTTCGTGCACCAGTCCTCGCAGGCGGCCTCCTCGCATCTTCTCGCGGGCGTGCTCAAGGGTCTACGCAAGCGTCGCCCCGCGATCTTCAACATCTACACGCCCTGTCCCGTCGAGCATGGGCTCGCCGACGACTGGGCGCAGCACGCGGCACGTCTCGCGCTCGAGAGCAGGGCCTTCCCCTTCCTGACCTACGATCCCGATGGCGGCGCGTCGTTCGCGGATTGCCTGAGCCTCGAGGGGAACCCGTCGCTCAACACCGATTGGCCTGAGTACTCGCTCAAGTACATGGACGACGAGGGCGTCGAGCGGATGATGGAGCTGCCGCTGACCATCGCGGATTGGGCGGCGACCGAGGCGCGTTTCAAGCAGCACTTCAGCGAGATCCCCCGCGAGCAGTGGTCTGAGGATCTCGTGCCGTTCCACGAGTACATCGCGCTGTCCGCCGAAGAGCGGGAGGGCAAGACCGCCTTCATTCACGCGGCGACCCCCGATCATCGCCTGCGCCGCCTGAGCGTGGCGCCTGCGATCGCACAGTTGGCGCAGGAGCGGCTCGAGTTCTGGTCACAGCTCCGACAACTCGCCGGCGTGCGCGTCTCGGACAGCGTGCGCGATCTGGTCGCGCGCGATCTCGACGCCGAGTACGAGCGTCGCGAGGCCGTGCTGCGCGCCGAGTTGGAGTCGAAGCTCGATGAGTTTCGCGCGACCTACCCGAGGCAGATTGCCAGGCGCCTCGTCGAGGGGCTGATGCGGCAGGGCGGCGGCGCGGCGATCGCAGACCTTCTGGCAACGCTGTCGCCGGCACCGTCGCGTGGCAGCTCAAGCAACGGCGGCGCACCCGTAGTGCAGCAGCCGCAACCCGCTGCGGCGGCTGTCGCGGTGGCGGTCAAGGCGACCGCGTCCGTGCCCGCGGGCGATGAAGAGGACGGGCCGCTCAGCATCGAGCCCTACATCGACACGGTACGTTGCACCACCTGCAACGAGTGCACCAACCTCAACGGGCGGATGTTCGCGTACAACGACGCGAAACAGGCGTACATCAAGGACCCGAAGGCGGGCACCTTCCAACACCTGGTCGTCGCGGCCGAGCGCTGTCCGGTCGCGATCATCCACCCCGGCACGCCGCTCAATCCCAAGGAGAAGGACCTCCCGAAGTGGATCAAGCGGGCCGAGAAGTTCAGCTGATGACTTTCGCCTCCGGCTTCGCGCACGGCATCCATCCGCCGGAGGCGAAAGAGCTCACCGCCCGGTTGCCGATCCGCCGGATGCCATTCCCCGCCGAGATCGTACTGCCGCTTCGCCAGCACGCTGGCAAGCCCGCGCGCCTCTGCGTGAAGGTCGGAGACCGAGTCGAACGCGGAGACAAGGTCGGCGAGGCAGACGGATTTATGTCGGTGCCCATCCACGCCTCCGCGGCGGGAACCGTCGTAGACGTGGACTGGTGGCCGCATCCCGATGGCTCGATGGCGATCGCCGTGCGCATCGCGGTGGACCCATACGCGCCGCAGGTCCCGCGCCCGCGGCTCGTGCCGAAATGGGAGGGACTCTCGGTCGAAGCGGTCGTGCAGGCGGTGCAGGAGGCGGGCGTCGTGGGCCTGGGAGGAGCGGCCTTCCCGACGCACGTAAAGCTCGCGCCACCGAAAGAGTACGCGGTGCACACGCTCATCATCAACGGCGCGGAGTGCGAGCCGTATCTGACCTCCGACCACCGCACCATGGTCGAGTATCCCTCGCGGGTCCATTTCGGTATCCGTGTGCTGATGCAGACGCTCGGCGTGAAGAAGGCGGTCATCGGCGTCGAAAAGAACAAGCCCGACGCGATCGAAGCTCTCCGCCGGACGACTCCTCCAGACCTCGACATCACAGTCCTCCCGCTCACCGTGAAGTATCCGCAGGGCGCGGAGAAGATGCTGATCCATGCGGTGACCGGCACGGAGGTACCGTCGGGAAAGCTCCCGGTCTCGGTCGGGGTCGTCGTGCAGAATGTCGGCTCGGCGGCAGCGATCGCGGAGGTCTTCGAGACCGGACTACCGCTCATCGAGCGGATCGTGACCGTCACCGGACAGGGCCTGCGTCGGCCGGCGAACCTCATCGTTCCGGTCGGCACGAAGCTGCGCGACCTGCTGGCCTATTGCGGTGGCATGACCCCGGATGCTGAGGAGGTCATCGCCGGTGGACCGATGATGGGGCTGGCACAGGCCAACCTCGACGCACCGATCACCAAGGGCACCACAGGGATCGTGGTCCTCACGCGCCACGAGACGCGAGGCGAGAAGGTCTACCCCTGCATCCACTGCGGCCGGTGTCTCGACGCCTGCCCCGTCTTTTTGAATCCTTCCCTTCTGGGCGACCTCGCCCGCGTCGGGCGCTACGAGGAGATGGTCGGGGCGCACCTCGCCGACTGCATGCTCTGCGGTTCGTGCTCGTTCGTCTGCCCGTCGAACATCCCGCTGTCGCAGCTCTTCCAGGTCAGCAAGGCGGGGCTTCGGCGGCTGCAGGCGGCCACCTCATGACAACACCGACACTGCTGGTCACCGCATCGCCTCATTTGAAGGATCGCGAGTCTACACCGACGATCATGTGGAACGTGGTCTACAGTCTGGTGCCGGTGGTCGGCGTCTCGGCGCTGTTCTTCGGTATCAGTGCGCTGCTCGTCATCGCGGCAGCCACGCTCGGCGCCCTCCTCACCGAGCGCGTCTTCGGGAGTGGGGATTCCCTGGGCGATGGCTCCGCCGTCATCACGGGTCTCCTTCTCGGACTCTGCCTTCCGGCCGGCATGCCACTCTGGATGGCCGCGCTAGGCGGGATCTTCGGCGTCGGCTTCGGCAAGCTCATCTTCGGCGGGCTCGGCCAGAACGTCTTCAATCCGGCGCTCATCGGCCGTGCCTTCCTGCAGGCCGCCTTCCCGGTGGCGATCACCACTTGGCCCGCCGCGGGTCAGGGGTTTTGGACGCTCCGCGGCGACAACTTCGCCCTCCCATTCATGCAGGCGTCGTCCGACGCCCTGACCGAGGCGACGCCGCTGGGGCTCCTGAAGTTCGAGGCGACGCTGACCCCGCTCCGCGACCTCGTGCTCGGAACGACCGGCGGGTCGCTCGGCGAGACCGCCTCGCTCGTGATCCTCCTCGGCGGCTCCTATCTCGCTTGGCGTGGCTACCTCAACTGGAGGATCCCGGTGAGCGTGATGCTCAGCACGGCGATCTTCTCTTCCGTGATGCACGCCATCAACCCGACCTACCCGGGCGCGCTCTTCATGCTCTTCTCCGGCGGGTTGATGCTCGCCGCCGTGTACATGGCGACCGATATGGTGACGTCGCCGGTCACCAACGCGGGGCGTTGGGTGTTCGGCGTCGGCATCGGCGTGCTCGTCGTCGTGATCCGGCTCTGGGGCGGTCTTCCGGAGGGCGTGATGTATGCCATTCTCCTGATGAACGCGACGGTACCGTTCATCAATCGCCTCACACAGCCGCGCGTCTTCGGCACCCGCGTGAAGGTGGGCGCATGACCGGCGAGCACGCACACGGCGCGCCTCCGGCGATGGTGCCGCCGCCGGGGGTTCCCTCGTGGCGCCTCCTCGTCACGCTCGGTCTGGCGGGTGCGATCAGCGGCGGCCTGATCGCCATGGTGTACGGCGCGACATTGCCCCGGATCGAAGCGTATCGGGGGGCACGCGCGGAGAGCGTGGTGCGTGAGGTCCTGAAGGCGCCCGCGCGGTTGGACACGCTCTATCTGATCGACGGCGCCCTCACCAAGGAAGTCGCGGCGGGAGCAGACCTCCGCCGCGTCGAACGCACCTTCCTCGGCTTCGACGATTCGGGCAAACTCGTCGGTGCCGCCGTGACGGCTGGAGAGCCCGGATTCGCCGACGTCATCACGCTCATCTTCGGGCTCGATCCCACGACCGGTGAGCTGATCGGCATGAAGATCCTCGGACACAAAGAGACCCCCGGTCTCGGCGACAAGATCGAGAAGCCACCCTTCACCGAGCAGTTCAACGGCGCCGAAACGCCGCTGCGCAGCGTCAAGAGAAATCCGGAACTCCCAGGCGACGTGCAGACGGTCACCGGCGCGACGATCTCCTCGCGCACCGTGGTGAGGACCATCAACAACGCCACGGCCAAGTGGCGACCGCTCCTGCAGGCGTACCTGCAGGCGGACGTGCAGCGAGGTGCGAAGTGAACCAGCAGCCTCCAGCGAGCTTCGACGACTTTCTCCGCGGCGTGTGGAGGGAAAACCCGGTCGTGGTGCAGATGCTCGGACTCTGCCCGACGCTCGCGGTCACCAACTCCGTCGCCAACGGGCTCGCGATGGCACTGGCGACGAGCTTCGTCCTGCTCGGCTCGAACCTGCTGGTCGCGTCACTCAAGAAGATGATCCCGCACGAGGTGCGCATCACGTCCTACGTGCTCATCATCGCGACCTTCGTGACGATCGCGGACATGCTCTTGGAAGCGACGGTCCCGGTCGTCCACAAACAGCTGGGTCCGTTCGTCGCGCTCATCGTCGTCAACTGCATCATCCTCGGCCGCGCCGAGGCGTTCGCATCGCGCAACTCAGTCTCCCGGTCGCTCCTCGACGCGCTCGGCACCGCAGTGGGGTTCACGCTCGTCCTCGTGCTGCTGAGCGCCGTGCGGGAACTGCTCGGCACCGGCACGTTTCTCGGCTTCGACCTCCTCGGTCCGCAGTTCGAGCCCTGGGTGATCATGATCCTGCCGCCGGGCGGTTTCTTGACCCTTGGTGTCATGATGCTCGCGCTGGGTTGGCACACCAAGCGCAGGCAGGCACGGGCCGTCGCGGCGCGGGAGGCGGCATGAGCGATCTGACCTGGATCCTGATTTCCGCACTGCTCATCAACAACTTCACGCTGTCGCTCTTCCTCGGACTCTGCCCCTTCTTCGGCGTGACCGGCAAGGTGGAGACCGCCGTGCGCCTCGGCGCAGCGAACATCTTCGTGATGGTCCTCACGGCCGTTGCAGTCTGGTTCCTCAATCGATTCATCCTCGCTGAGGCGCCGTTCCTCCGGATCATCTCCTTCGTCATCGTCATCGCCTCGCTGGTGCAGATCGTGGAGATGGTGATCAGGAAGGCAAGTCCCGTGCTCTTCCGAGCGCTCGGGATCTACCTGCCGCTCATCACCACCAACTGCGCGATCTTCGGCCTCGGGATCTTCCAGACGAATCGTGGCTACACGCTCGTGCAGGGCGTGGTCTTCGCGATCGGCGGGGGGTTGGGGATGATCCTCGCGCTCGCGCTGATGGCCTCCATCCGGGAGCGGCTCGACCTCGCGAACGTGCCATCGCTCGCCCGTGGATTCGGCATCTCCCTCATCATCGCGTCGTGTCTCTCGTTGGCGTTCATGGGGTTCGCTGGACTGGGGGCGGGATGATCTCATTCTGGACTGCCATCGGAGCCACGGCGCTCCTGTTCGTCCTGGCCGGTCTCGTGCGCCAGCGCGACGGCGGAGGTCGATGCAGCGGATGCAGCAGCGGATGCAGCAGCGGATGCGCGCACCACACGAAGGAGGAGCACGATGTCACGCAATGAGTTCAGAGGGCGGTGGAGTCGTCGGCACTTTCTCGGAGTCGGCGTCGGCGCGTTCGTTGTGGCGTCGCTCCCGCTCGCGATCAGTAGGCGAACCATCGTCGCGCGACGCACCGTGCCCATGATGGGGACCATCGCGGACCTTACGGTCGTGCACCGCGATGAGCGCGCGGCGCAGCTGGCGATCGACGCGGCGCTCGAGGCGCTGCGGCGCGTCGAGTGGTCGATGACGCGATTCAGCGCGGCGTCGGATATGGGCCGCGCGAACGCCGACGCTGCGCGCGACGGTGTGCGCATTTCGGCCGGGACGGCGCAGGTC
>JANOTV010000284.1:0-2621 GCA_031416495.1 Gemmatimonadota bacterium | reverse complement strand
AGCAAAGAAGTTGACCGCCCGGCCAATCGCTCCCCATCCAATACTCAATCCGGCACGAATCGCCGCACCCCCCCCAGATCAACGCTCTAGCCCGCAGGCGCGACCGTTACATCCGCTGCTGGTCGAATTAGACAGACCTGTCTAATCAGGCGAAAACCGGGACGCGTGCCCCCTCCCCCAACGGGCCACCCGCACGGCCCACACGAAGCACCCGATCCCAGCGGGAGGGGCGCTGCATCACGCTCAGCGAGGCGGTGAAGGAAGCGGCGCTGGGGGGCGCTGGGCGCACGCTGCATACGTGACGGGGTGGCGCGTCTACCCCGGAGGCGCATGCCGACGGCGCAGGATGGCAACCACGCTGTCCCCAAGTACGCGCAGCGACGAATCAGGGTGATCCAGCGCGCCATGAACCGGCCCCGCAACCCCAATCACCCGACCCGATCGCGTGTCTGTCACCTCGGCGACGACTTCGAGGTCGTTCCCAGCGCGAAAGTACGCACCCGTGACCGCGAGGCCTGCCCGCGTCGAGGCCACGAGGGCTCGGGTCTGACGCGCGAGCGTCGAGTCGGCCGGCGGGAGGCGACGCTGCTGCCGCGACGGGAGAGCGATGTTCGCGTTCACGACGCTGAGACGGCTGCGGGCGGTGAGGTCCTCCGTGATGAAGTCCCCGGCGAGCACCCCCACGCCGGCAAGTGCCGAGTCCCCCGTGTCGTTGGCGAGATCAACCACCACGATCCGCTGCGGGTCCAGGGTGCTGGCCTGACGCGCGCGATGCCACGCGGAGACGCCGATGACCGACACCACGAGCAACGCGACCAGGCCGATCGACAGCGTTCGTTGATTGACGGAGAATGCGACGAGACTCGATCCGGACACGCCGGCGGGGACTTGGGCGAGGGCGGCATCCATCGCGTCCGCCGACTCGAAGCGATCGCCTGGCTCCAGGGCCGTGCTGCGGGCGATGATCGCTTCGAGCTCGCGCGGCACGTCCGCTCGGAGCGCCCGAATACTGGGCTGTCCGTCGCGCGTGCGTCGGGCCAGTAGTTGCTCAGCCGATGTCGCCACAAACGGCAGCTCGGCGGCCAGCATCTCGTACAGCACGATGCCCAACGCGTAGATGTCGGTGCGCCCGTCGATCGGGCCATCGGCGAATATCGCTTCGGGGCTCATGTAGGGGAGCGTCCCAACGGCTGCCTGCCGCCACGCCGCGCCCGGCGGGGACTCGCCAGGCATGGCAAGCGCCCCGAGTGACGCGGCGAGGCCGAAGTCGGTAAGCACGGCGTGCCCGGACTCGACGAGGACGTTCTCCGGTTTCACATCGCGGTGCACGTAGCCGCTGCGATGCAGGTGGGCGAGCGCCTGTGCGATCTCGCGGGCGAGGCGCACCGTGTCGGCAACCGTGAGCGGCCCTTCACGGATCAGCGCACTCAGGGGACGCCCCTGTGCTACCGGCATGACCGAGAAGAGTCGTCCGTCACGGAGCGTGCCCGAATCAAAAAGTGGAAGCATGTGCGCATGCCGAAGCCCGGCGGCCACCCGGATTTCCTGCGTAAAGCGATCCACCGCGTTCTCAAGCGCCGGGTATTGGCGGAGAACCTTTATGGCCACATCGCGTCCGTGCCGTGTGTCGCGCGCGCGATACACGATAGAGCTCCCGCCTTGTCCCAGCACGTCCTCGACCTCGAGGCCACGGGAGAGAAGGGAGGGATCGTCGCGCAGGGCGTCGACCGGCGTCGCGTCGCTACTTGGCGAAGATTCCTGTGATTCCACCGGAGATCAGCGAAGTGACATTGGTGAGCACTCGCGGCAAGGCCAGTCCCGCGGGTGTGGCGAGGTAACGAGGCTCCCAGATGGGATCGAACTTCTCCTTGTACATGCGGAGCCCATGGAAGTTGTAGAAATGCTCGCCGTGCCGGTACAACAATCCCCCGAGCCGGTGCCAGCGCGGGGCGAGCGTTCGCGCCTCGAGTCCAGAGAACGGGGCCATGCCGAGGCTCATGCGCTCGAAATGGTTCGCACGCCCCCACAGCATCAGCTCGATGAAGAGGTACTCCATGACCGCGCGCGGCGCATCGCTGGAGTAGCGCATGAGATCGATCGAAAATTCGCGCCCACTCCCGGTCCACAGGTCGGCAAACGCCACGATGCGACCGTTGATCCGAATGAGGGCGTGCGGAAAGTGCTCGAGATACGCGGCATCGAACCGGCCAAGAGAGAACCCCTTCTCGCGGGTCGCCTTGGCCGCGAGCCATTCGTCGGAGATCGCGCGCAACTCCGGCATGAGCGCTGCCACCCGCGCGGCAGGGACGATCTCGAACGTGGCGCCGGCCTTTTGCAGGTCGCGCTGCGTGCTGCGGAGCCCGCGCCGCGACGAGCCTTCGAGCGAAAAGTTCGCCAGCGGTATGATCGCCTCTTCGCCCATCTTGAGCAGGGTCAGTCCCAGGTCGATGTACAGCGGGAGGTGATGGGCGCTCACTTCATAGAACACCGGCCAGGCGCCATGCTTGTCGGCTGCTTCGCGGAAGCGCCAGGCGAGGTCGCGCCGACCCGCCTCCGTGCCAAGGGGATCGCCCAACGCCACCCAACTGCGGCCGCTCACCCCGTACATCAGGAAGCCGTCG
>JANOTV010000283.1:0-18497 GCA_031416495.1 Gemmatimonadota bacterium | reverse complement strand
CGCGATGCCGATGGCCTGCGCCGCTATGCCGAGTCGCCCGTGCTCGAGTGAGCGCATCGCATAGATGAAACCCATCCCTTCCTCGCCCAGCATCCGATCCGCGGGGACGCGCATCTCATCGAAGCGCAGCGAGACCGTCGGCGAGGCGCGGAGGCCCATCTTGTCTTCCTTCTTGCCGACCGAGAACCCGCGCAGGTCGGGCGTGAGGATGAACGCCGAGATGCCCTTCGAGCGGAGGCGGTCCTTCGCCGTGTCCGTGCGCACCATCGCGATGATCACGCCGGCATGTGAGCCGCTCGTGACCCATGCCTTGGTGCCGTTGATGATCCAGTCGTCACCGTCGCGGCGCGCCTGGCAACTGATGGCCGATGCGTCCGAGCCTGCCTCGGGCTCCGAGAGGGCGAAGGCGCCGAGCATCTCGCCGCGCGCCATCGGCGCCAGGAACTGGCGCTTCTGCTCCTCCGTGCCGAACGCATTGAGCATCTGCGTGGGCAGCGCATTGTGCACGGACATCATCACGGCGACCGATGCATCGGCGGCGGCGATCTCCTCGAGGGCAAGGAGATACGTGCACGTGTCGAGGCCGAGTCCATCGTACTCCGGCGGGAGCACCATGCCGAGGAAGCCGAGATCACCGAGTTGCCCGATGAGCGACGACTCGAAGTGACTCTCGCGGTCCCACTGCGCCGAGAACGGACGCACGTGGTCGGCGGCGAAGGCCCGGGCGGTCTCGATGATCGCGCGCTGTTCTTCCGTGAGCGCGCGCAGATCCGGCATCATGTGGCGTACGAGTAGAAGCCGCGCCCCGTCTTGCGACCGTACCAGCCGGCCGCGACGTACTTCTTGAGGAGGGGGCACGGTCGGTACTTGGGATCGCCGAGTCCGTCGTGCAGCACTTCGAGGATCGCCACGCAGGTGTCGAGGCCGATGAAATCGGCGAGCTGCAGGGGGCCCATCGGGTGATTCATGCCGAGCTTCATCACCTGGTCGATCGACTCCACCGTGCCGACACCTTCCATCAGCGTGTAGCAGGCTTCGTTGATCATCGGCATGAGGATGCGATTGGCGATGAAACCGGGGAAGTCGTTGGCCTCGATGGGCTTCTTGCCGAGTGCCTTCGAGAGCTCGATGGTCCGTGCGTTGGTCTCGTCGGAGGTCGCGAGTCCGCGGATGACCTCGACGAGCTCCATCACTGGCACGGGGTTCATGAAGTGCATGCCGATCACCTGCTCCGGACGCTTCGTCACCGCGGCGATCTCGGTGATCGAGATGGAGCTGGTGTTGGTGGCGAGGATCGCGCCGGCCGGGGCCAGGCGGTCGAGCTCGCGGAAGATCTGCAGCTTGAGGTCCTTCTGTTCGGTCGCGGCCTCGACGATGACGGTGGCGTCGCTCACCGCGTCGAGCGCAGTGCCCTGCTTGATGCGGGCCAGCGCCGCATCCCGCGCGGCGGACTCGAGCGAGCCCTTCTTCACCTGGCGCTCGAGGTTCTTCTCGATGGTCGCGCGGCCCTTTGCGAGGGCCTCGGCGGAGACATCGATCAGCGTCACGTCAAACCCGCTCGTCGCGCAGACATGGGCGATGCCGTTGCCCATCTGTCCGGCGCCGACGATGGCGAATCTCTCCGTCATGCTCAGCTCGCTCCTTCAGGCGGCCCAGCGGCCGCGGTTCTTGCTGTTGCTCATCCGAGGCGCGACGGTGGCCGGGACTGCTCGGCGCGACGCGCGTACAAGAGGAGAAAGGTAACGACCAACAGCGTCAGAACGGCGGCCCCGCCGGCCTCGAGTCCCCATGCGCCGCCGGTGATCCACTCGGGGCCGCTCGGCACGAAGCGATAGCCGGGCGTGGGCAGAAAGCTGAGGCCGCTGATCGGCGCATGCAGGACCGCGCCCTGCGCCCAGTTCACCCCGAGATGCGCGATCCAGGCGGCGGCGAGGCTTCCGGTCGTGAAGCGGACGACGCCCAGGAAGACGCCGGCGATGGTCACCGCTCCCACGGACCAGACGGTCGCTCCCGGATTCCATATGTGAAGGACTCCGAAGAGCACGCTCGTGAGGGCGATGGCCGCAGCAGCACCCCAGAGCCGTTGGATCGCCCCGAAGGCGTAACCGCGCGCCATCAACTCCTCGAACAGCGCGGGCGCGGCGAGCCACAGCAGCGTGTTGAGCGCCGCCGGTCCCCACGCACCCGCCGGCATCTGCTCGAACGAAGCATGACCCGTGACGAGAAGCACGCCGGCAGGCACGAGGATCACGAGCAGCCCGCTCGCAAGCGCCACGCCGAGCGGGATGGGGCGCCAGCTTCTGGGGCCGAGCCCGGTGGTGCCCCAGTCGCCACGTTCGAAGATCAGCACCACGGCCAGATGCGCCACCAGCAGCGCGAACACGCCGATGAAGCCCATCACGAGCACGCCGTCGGGACCGCCGGGCAAGCCCATCGGGAAGGCAGGCTTGAGTGCTATGCCGGCCACCATGAACGCGATCACCGTGAAGAGGGCCATCAGCACGAGCCGGCCAAGGAGACGCAGGGCGTCGTCCAACCAATCACTCATCTGCGACCCTCTTCTGTTGTGGCAGGTGTTTGAGGAGGTGCCGTCCGACGCGCTGCGTGAGCGATTAGACGCGCTCGACGCTCAGGGCGACCGCATTCCCGCCGCCGAGACACAACGTCGCGAGTCCCGTGCGCTTGCCGTTCGCGGCGAGTGCATGCAGCAGCGTGACGAGCACGCGCGCGCCGCTCGCGCCGATCGGGTGCCCCAGCGCGATCGCGCCGCCGTTCACGTTCACGCGGTCCCAATCCCATTCCAGCGCGTCGCCGTTCGCGAGCGCCTGCGACGCGAACGCCTCGTTCGCCTCGATGAGATCGTAATCGCCGATGCTAGTGCCCGTCTTCGCCATCAGGTTGCGGACCGCAACGATCGGAGCAAAGAAGAGATCCTGCGGCTCGCCACCACCCGACGCGTAGCCGGTGATGCGCGCGAGGATCGGAAGGCCATGCGCCTTCGCATACTCCTCCGACGCCACTACGAGTGCGGCGCCGCCATCGTTGAGGCCCGGGGCATTGCCGGCCGTGACGGTCAGTTCATCGGCCTTCATCTCCTTCGCATCCTTCGCGAAGGCCGGACGCAGCGCCGACAGTGCCGCGAGCGACGTGTCCTTGCGCGGCGACTCGTCGGTGTCGATCACCGTCGGGCCCTTCTTCCCTGCGATCTCCACCGCCGCGATCTCTGCCTTGAAACGGCCGCCTTCGATGGCCGCGACGGCCTTCATGTGCGACGCGAGCGCGAACTCATCCTGCCGCGCGCGCGTGATCGACGCCTTCTTCGCGGTATACTCGGCGTGACCACCCATGTGGCGGTCGCCGAACGAGCACCAGAGACCATCGGTAATGAGACCGTCCTGCATGGTCTGCGCGCCGAACTTCACGCCACTGCGCATGCCGCGCACGTAGTGCGGCGCGTTGGACATCGACTCCTGCCCACCGGCGATGAGGAGTTGCTCGTCGCCCGCGCGAATGGCCTGCGCGGCGAGCATCACGGCCTGCAAGCCCGACCCGCAGACCTTGTTGATGGTGTATGCGGGCACGAGGCCGGGAACGCCGGCCTTCATCGCGGCCTGGCGAGCGGGCGCCTGTCCGACGCCGCCCTGCAGCACGTTGCCCATGATAACTTCGCCGATCTCGGCCGGGTCGATGCCCGCGCGCGCGATGGCGGCGCGGATGGCTGCTGCGCCGAGTTCAGGAGCGGTGAGCGGCGCGAGGCCGCCGAGGAACCGGCCGATCGGCGTGCGCGCGGCGGAGACGATGACTGGAGTGCGCCTGGGATCTGACATGGTATGGTGGCTTGGTTACTGGAAGCGTCGAGTGGAGTTGAAGCCGACGGTCGCGCCGATGGATGGGAGGAGCGCCAGCACGTTGATGGTTGCCCACCGTGCGCCAGTGCTCATCCCGACCGGCAGCTCGCCGTTCGGAAAGATCAGGTGGGAGATGCCGAGCGCCGCGGCGAAGCCGACTCCGGTGCCCAGGAGTGTCGCGTCGAAATCACCGGCGGTGTCGCCGATGCTCCCGACGCCATACACGAAACCCGCGGTGGAGAGACCCGCGACGGTCATGCCGGAGACGTAGCCGACATTGCGCCGTGTGCCCTCGGATTCGATGCCGACCGCATCGGCGACCCACATCCCCGCACTGCGGCCGATGAAGTAGCCGCCGATACCCGCATACGCGCCGCCGACGGCCTCGACCGCGATGCGTCCGCTGTCGAGACGTGGCTTGCCCACGCGCTGCGCCTGCACGGTTCCCGCAATGAGCATGAGGCAGGCCGCCGCACCCAGCGCGGCGCAGATGCCATGACGCCTGAGCGCCGGGCCAGTGGTGCGTGTCATCTGGTCGCTCATCTGGTCGCTCCGTCGGACGATGGCGTGAGCGCCCGGGTGCGGATCTCCCCGACCACGCGTTCAATGAAAGCGTCGATCGCGACGACTTCCTGCTTCTTGCCTGCACCGCGCACGCGGATGGCGACCTGCCCTGCCTCCGCCTCGCGTTTGCCGAGCACCGCCATGTAGGGGACCTTCATGATCTCGCCATCCCGGATACGGTAGTTGAGCGTGTCGCGGCGGTCGTCACAGACAGCACGCACCCCCGCCGCCCTGAGTTTCGCCGTCACTTCCCGAGCATACCCCGTCAGATCATCGGAGATCGGGAGCACACGCACCTGTTCGGGCGCGAGCCATACCGGGAACGCACCGGCGAAGTGCTCGATGAGGATGGCGATGAACCGCTCGAACGACCCGCTCACCGCGCGATGGATGACCACCGGCCGGTGCGCCGCGTTGTCCTCGCCCGTGTACTCGAGGTCGAAGCGCTCCGGCGCATTGTAGTCGAGCTGGATGGTGCCCAGTTGCCACGCACGGCCGATCGAGTCCATGACGTCGAAGTCGATCTTCGGTCCGTAAAAGGCGCCGTCGCCTTCCTTCAACTCAAATGGACGGCCGGTCGACTCGAGCGCGGCGCGCAGCGCGCCCTCCGCACGGTCCCACAGTTCGTCCGATCCGATCCGCTCCTCGGGACGCGTCGCGAATTTGAGGCGCGCGGTGAGGCCGAAGGTCGCGTAGTAGCTGAGGATGAAGTCCATGAGGAACTGCACTTCCGCCGCGATCTGGTCCTCGCGGAGGTACACATGGCAATCGTCCTGCGCGAACTGGCGCACGCGCGTCAACCCGGAGAGCGCGCCCGAGAGTTCGTTGCGATGCAGCACGTCGAAGGTCACGAAGCGCTTCGGCAGTTCGCGATACGAATGCTTGTCGGACGCGAAGTACAGATGGTGCGACGGGCAGTTCATCGGCTTGAGCGACATGTCGTGCTCGCCCGATTCCTTGTCCAGCACCAGGAACATGTTCTCCTGGTACTTGCCCCAGTGTCCCGACTGCTCCCAGAGCGTCTTCGAGTACAGGAGCGGCGTCTTGATCTCCTGGAAGTCGTCGCGCTGCCGCTCCCTGATGAAATCCTCGAGGGCGTTGTAGAGCATCGTGCCGCGCGGCGTCCAGAATGCCGCGCCGGGCGCGACGGGGAAGAACTGGAAGAGGTCGAGCGCCTTGCCGAGCACGCGATGGTCGCGCTTCTTCGCCTCTTCCATCTGATGCAGGTGCGCGTCGAGTTCTTCCTTCCTGAAGAACGCCGTCGCATAGATGCGCTGCAGCATCTGCCGCCGCTCGTCACCGCGCCAATAGGCGCCCGCAGCATTCAGCAGCTTGAAGTGCTTGAGATACGACGTGTCCGGCACGTGCGGGCCGCGGCACAGGTCGATGAACGGACCGTCCGTATACGTCGAGATGATCTCATCCGACCCTTCGAAGTCCTCGAGACGCTCGAGCTTGAGCGGATCGTCGCGGAAGAGCTTCTTCGCCTCTGCCTGCGAGACCTCGGCGCGCACGAACGGATACTTCTCGGCGATGACCTTCCGCATCTCCGCCTCGAACTGCTCGAGGTCCTCGGGCGTGAAGGGCTTCGCGACCTCGAAGTCGTAGTAGAAGCCGTCGTCGATCGCAGGACCGAACCCGATGTGCGCATCCGGCCGCAACCGGCGCACCGCCGTCGCGAGGATATGCGCGGCGGAGTGCCGCAGCACGCCGAGCGCGCGCGGGTCCTTTTCGGTGATCACCTGGAAGGCGCCCCCCGAGCGGATCGGCGTCATGAGATCATGGATCTCGCCGTCGATCGCCACCGCAACCGAGGCCAGCAACAATCGCGGTCCGATGCTTGCCACCACGTCACGCGCGAGCGTCCCCTCGGGCACCTCGCGCGTGGCGCCGTCGGGGAGGGTCAGGGTGAGCATCGAGGGAGCGGTCGCTGTCATCAGTGCACCTGGTCGATCAACACGGGGACGGACTGGCCGAAGCGCAACGCCAGCGCCACACCCGCGAGGAGTGCTGCGAAGAAGAGCACCCAGATGATGGCCTGGCGCCACGAGGGTCTCGTGGAGGCCGCGCCGTCGGAACGGACAACAGGCGATGGGGTGCTCATGAGTGCACGTTGCGGAGGTTGTGTGGCTAAATCTGCGGCGCGGTGCTTGCCGTGGATGACGAGTGTCGTCAGCATTCAAACTAGCCGTTCCGCCACACCAAAGAAACCAGCCAACAACGAGACCGGGGCATGCGCACCATCCGCGTGGAGAGGAAGGAGTCGGACAGTTCGACGATGCTGTGGGTCGCGGCAGGTGCCGCGATCGGCCTCGTGTCCGGCGCCCTCATCGCCGAGCGGCTCAGCGGCCGCAAGCTCTCGACTCGCACGCTCATGCGGCGCGCCCGCGGCCTGGTGGGGCTCGCCGCGCGCCGCTGGAAGCCCCTGCTCGACACCGCCGTCGCGGTCGGGAAGGCGTGGGCCGCCCGCGAGGAGGACGAAGAGCTGGACGAGATCCCCAAGGACGAGAACGACGACTTCATGGACGATGAGTTGGACGATGAGTTGGACGGTGAGATGGACGACGAGATGGACGACGACGAGTTCGACAGCGACGGCATCGCCGGCCTGCAGGACGAGGGGCTCGACGCCCGCGTGCTCGAGGCGTTCTCGCACGACCCCGTGATGGCCGAGCGCGACGTGGAGATCGAGGAGGCAGAGGACGGACGGATCGTGCTGCACGGACGGGTGCACACGGCGCGCGAGGTGGCGCATGCGGTCACCATCGCGCGCGGCGTCCCCGGCGTGACCTCCGTGAAACAGCGGTTGGCGGTGCGGGACAGGCGGTAGGGCGGCTAGCTTTCCTCGCATGAGTGAATCGCCGGTCGCCGACACGACGCCTTCCGAACTCCCTACCCACTTCGACTTCGCCACCTCCGAGCCCGCGCTCAGCGCGGCCTGGGAGGGTGCGCAACTCTTCAAGGCGCGCACCGAGCGCACGACGCGCGCCGGCGGGGACCGGGACCCGTTCACCATCCTCATTCCGCCGCCGAACGTCACGGCGGTGCTGCATGTGGGCCACGGCCTCAACAACACCGTGCAGGACGTGCTCACGCGCTGGCGCCGCATGGCCGGCGACGAGGCGCTCTGGCTCCCGGGCACCGACCATGCGGGCATCGCGACGCAGAACGTCGTCGAGAAGATCCTCTCGAAGGAAGGCAAGACGCGCTTCGACGTGGGACGCGAGGCGTTCCTCGCGCGCACCGAGGAGTTCGTCGCCGAGACGGGTGGCGAGATCCTGCACCAGCTGCGCTCGATCGGCGCTTCGGCAGACTGGTCGCGTACCGCGTACACCTTCTCGCCCGAGCTCTCGCTGGCAGTGCGTGAGGCGTTCGTGCGGCTTTACGAACGCGGCCTCGTGTACCGCGGCCATCGCGTCATCCACTGGTGCCCACGTTGCCTGACCTCGCTCTCTGATGAAGAGGCGGAGTTCCACGACAGCGAAGGCAAGCTCTACCATATCAGGTATCCCCTCGCCGACGACGCGTCGCAGGGCATCACCATCGCGACCACGCGCCCCGAGACGATGCTCGCCGACGTCGCGGTGGCCGTGCATCCGGACGACGAACGCTACGCCGCGCTCGTGGGGCGCACGCTGACGCTTCCGATCACGGGCATCGCGATCCCCGTGATCGCCGATGCGTACGTGGAACGCGAGTTCGGCACCGGCGCGCTCAAGATCACGCCGGCGCACGACGCGAACGACTTCGAAGTCGGCAAGCGTCATGGCCTCGCGATGCCCGTGGTCATCTCGCCCGAGGGCAAGCTCGGCGCCGAAATGGACGCCGCCGGCCGCGTGCCCGCGGCGCTCGATGGCATGGACCGCTTCGAGGCGCGCAAAATGGTCGCGGCGATGCTCGAGGCGAGCGGTGCACTCATCAAGACCGAGATGCATCACCACAGCATCCGTCGCTGCTATCGCTGCGACACCGTCGTCGAGCCGCGACTCTCGGATCAGTGGTTCGTGAAGATGGCGCCCCTCGCCGCGCCGGCGCTCGTGGCGGTGAAGGACGGCACGGTACGACTCCTCCCCGAAAAGTGGGAGAAGGTCTACATCAACTGGCTCGAGGGCATCCGCGACTGGAACATCTCGCGCCAGCTCTGGTGGGGGCATCGGATCCCCGTCTGGACCTGCGCCGATTGCGGGCATGTCGATGCGTATCGCCAGGATCCGTCCTCCTGCCCGCAGTGCTCGTCGAAGCAGCTCACGCAGGACCCCGACGTCTTCGACACCTGGTTCTCGTCGTGGCTCTGGCCGATCAGCACGCTCGGCTGGCCGAACAAGGATGCGCCGGACCTCAAGGCGTTCTTCCCGAGCGACGTGCTCGTCACCGCGCCCGAGATCCTGTTCTTCTGGGTCGCGCGCATGATCATGTCGGGCTACGAATTCATGGGTGCCGCACCGTTCCATACGGTCTACCTGCACGGCACCGTGCGCGACATGCAGCATCGCAAGATGTCGAAGTCGCTCGGCAACGGCATCGATCCCCTCGACGTCGTCGAGCGCTACGGCGCCGATGCACTGCGATGGACGCTGATCCAGGGCATGGGACTCGGCGTCGACGTTATGCTCGATCCCGAGGATCTCGACAAGTCCTTCGCGCCGGGCCGCAACTTCGCGACGAAGCTCTGGAACATCGGACGCTTCATCCTCTTGCAGGTCGGGGAGGACGCGGTGCCGCCGGTCGCCGCGATCGACCCTTCGTCACTGACGACCGCCGATCGCTGGATCCTCGGCCGCCTGGACGCGACCATCGCGGAGTGCGATGCGGCGCTCGGCCCGGTGCGTCCCGGCGCGAGCGGGCAGTGGGCGCCGCACGAGCGGCAGCTCGGGCTACGGCTCGATGCGTACGCCGAAGCGGCGCGCCGTTTTGTCTGGAACGAACTCGCCGACTGGTACGTGGAAGCCGTGAAGACGCGCCTCGCCGCGACCGACAACGCCGCCGATCGCCAGGCGGCGCGCGCGGTGCTCGTGCATGTGTTCGACCAGGGACTCCGCCTGCTGCATCCCATCATGCCGTTCGTGACCGAGGCATTGTGGCAGCGTCTTCCGGGCGCGACGCCGGGAGCGTTCCTCGCGGTGGCGGGTTGGCCGGTGACCGGTTGGCCGATGACCGGCGCCGCGCACGATGGCACTGCATTCGAGATCGTGCGCGAGACCATCGACCTGATCCGTGGACTTCGCTCCGAGTATGGCGTGACGCCAGGACAGCCGATCACGGCGTTCCTCGCGCGCGATGAGCGCAGCGCGCCGCTGGCGGAGGCCGCCGCGCTCGTGCAACGCCTCGCGCGCTGTGAGCTGAGCTTCGACCAGGCGCCCGCGGGCGCCGCCGCACACGCTGTGCTCTCGAACGGCATCGAGCTCGCGCTGCCCATCGAGGGCATGGTGGACGTGAAGAAGGAGTGCGCGCGCATCCGCGGCGAACTCGACGGACTCGTGCGGCAACTCGATGCCCTGCGCAGCCGGCTCGGCAATGAGAAGTTCACCGCGAAGGCACCGCCTGCGGTGGTGGACGCGGAGCGCGCGAAGGAACGCGAGTGGACCGCGCGCGCCGAGCAGTTGCAGGGTAAGGTGAAGGAGCTGTGCGGATGAGGCGTCGCCTCGCGTGCCTCGCCCTGCTGCCGCTCGCAGCCTGTGCTTCGGCGGGACTGCCACCGGGCGGGCCTCCGGATGACATCGCGCCGGCCATCGTGCGCGTGCGCCCCGAGTCGGGTGCCGTGAACGTGAAGGCGTCGAGCGTCATCATTTATCTCGACGAGGTCGTGAGTGAGCGGCCCAGCGGAGCGACCGATGGCACGGCGACCGGCGCGGCCGCGAGTGGACTCGGCGCGATCGTGATCGTGTCTCCCTCCGATGGCCGCGAACGCGTGACCTGGCGCCGCACGGCGATCGAGATCGAGCCGCGTGATGGCTTCCGTCCGAACACCGCGTATCGCATCACGCTCCTTCCCGGCCTCTCCGACCTGCGCGGCAACGTGCGCGCCGACGGCGAAGAGGTCGTGTTATCCACCGGCCCGACGATTCCCGAAGGCAGCCTCCGCGGCGTCGTCTTCGATTGGGCGGCGGGACGTCATGCACCGCTCGCGCGCGTCGAGGCGTTCCGTGCGGCCGACTCCACCTTCCGGTGGGTCGCGCGCGCAGACTCGCTCGGCCGCTACACCCTGCGCGATCTCACGCCGGGTTCATACTCGGTGCGCGCGTTCGTGGACCAGAACGGGAACCGTCGCATCGACACGCGCGAGATCGTCGACTCAGCGACGGTGACGATCGCCGCGGCGGCGGACTCCACGCCGCCCTCCGATTTCTACGCGTTCCTCCAGGACACCATTGGTCCGCGCATCGAGCTTGTCGAGCCGGTGGATTCCGTCGCGCTCCGCGTGCGGTTCGATCGCGCCGTGTCGCTCACCTGGACGCCAGATTCCGGACAGTTCGCCCTACAGCGTGAGGATTCGTCGGCGATCCCGCTCGGCGAGGTGATGCCTGCGGCGCGCCTGGATTCGCTGCTGCTGGTGCAGCGCGCGGCGGAGGACACGACCGAGCGAGCGGACACGACCGACACACTGCCTGCCGATCTGCCGCGTCTGGCGCGACCGACACCCACGCCGTCGTGGGCCGTGCGACTACTGCAGCCGCTTCCTCCGGGCTCGTATCGACTGCTCACGACCGACGTGCCCGGACTCGGCGGCGCGGTGCGGACTTCGGTGCGCGAGTTCAACATTCGCGAGCCGCTGCCGGCGGATACGATGGCAGCGCCGAGGGCCGTGCGTCCACCCGCGCGCTCGAATCCGTGAGCCATCGGGGACTCTTTCTCGATCGCGACGGCACACTGATCCGTGACGTGCACTACCTTCGCGACCCGGCCGACGTCGAGCTCGTGCCGGGCGCAGCGGCGGCGCTCAAGCGGTTCATCGACGCGGGCATCGTGCCCGTGGTGATAACCAACCAGTCGGGCATCGCGCGCGGTCTCCTCACCGAGGCCGATTATGCAGCCGTGCACGCCGAGGTCGCACGACTCTTCGCGAATGAGGGCGTGACGCTCGCCGGCGCGTACCACTGTCCTCATCATCCCGAGCACGCGTACCTCGGTGTGACCGCCTGCGACTGCCGCAAGCCGGGCACGCGCCTCTATCGCCTTGCCGCGGAGGACCTCGACCTCGACCCAGCCACGAGCCTGTTCATCGGGGACCGATGGCGTGACGTGGCGCCAGCGCTGCAGCTGGGCGGGCGCGGCATCCTCGTCCCATCGCCCGACACGCCCGCAGATGAGATCGAGCGCGCAGAGCGCGAGGCGCAGGTCGCCGTCGCCCTCGACTCGGCCGCGTCGCTCGTCCTCCAGCCGTTGGCGGAGTAGATTCCCGAGGTGGCACCACACGCAATCGCACGCGTCGCCGTGTTCGCATCCGGCGGAGGCAGCAACCTGCAGGCGATCCTCGATCATCTCGACGACCTTGGCGCCGACGCGCCAGCCGAGGTGGTGTTGGTCGTGAGCGATCGCGAATCCTCTCCGGCGCTCGAGCGCGCAGCGTCGCGCGGCATCACGGCGGCGTGGGTCAGCAGGGATCGCGGAGAGACACTCGCGCCCCTTCTCATCGAGAACGGCGTCACGCTCATCGCGCTCGCCGGGTACCTCCGGCTCGTGCCGAAGGAGATCGTCGCTTCGTACCACGGACGGATCCTCAACGTGCATCCTGCGCTGCTGCCGGCATTCGGCGGCGCCGGCATGTACGGCACGCGCGTCCACGACGCCGTCATCAAGTCCGGCGCGCGTGTGTCCGGCCCGACTGTGCACTTCGTCGACGAGCGGTTCGATGAAGGCCCGATCATCGCGCAGTGGCCCGTGCCGGTGCGCACCGACGACACCATCGTCACGCTCGGCGCGCGCGTGCTCGCGGTGGAGCACAGGATCTACCCCTGGTGCCTCGCGGCGGTCGCCACAGGCACGGTGAGGCTCGGAGCGCACGGCCAGGTGGAAGGCGCCCCGGAGTTCGACTTCGATATCTTCGCGCCGGAGCCACGGCGTCATCCCTTCGCGGGCTGACCAGCCCCGCAAACGCACATCACACCGAAGTACATCATGCCTATTGCCCTGCTCTCAGTCTCCGACAAGACCGGCCTCATCGAGTTCGCCGGCGCACTGCGCGAACTCGGGTGGTCCCTGCTCTCCACCGGCGGCACGGCGAAGGCACTGCGTGAATCGGGCATCGCGGTGCGCGACCTCTCGGAGGTCACGAAGTTCCCGGAGATGCTCGACGGCCGCGTGAAGACGCTGCATCCGGTGGTACATGGCGGCCTGCTCGCGCGCCGCGACCTCCCGGCGCACATGGCCGCCATCGCGGAGCATGGCATCGCACCGATCGATCTCGTCTGCGTGAACCTGTATCCCTTCCGCGAGGCCGCGGCACGCAAGGGCCTCGCAGCGCACGAGGTGATCGAGCAGATCGACATCGGCGGTCCGTCGATGCTGCGATCGGCGGCCAAGAACTTCGTCTCCGTGACGGTGGTCGTCGACCCCGCTGACTACACGCGGGTCGCCGAGGCGCTCGCGAACGGCGGCGACGCGAGCGACATGCGGCGTGAGCTCGCGGAGAAGGTCTATGCGCACACCGCATCATATGATGCCGCGATCGCGAGCTGGTTCGCGACGCAGCGCGGCGAGCACTTCCCGGAGCGGCTCACGCTGTCGTTCGAGCGCGCGCAGTCCCTGCGGTACGGGGAGAACCCCGGACAGGCCGCGGCGTTCTACACCGAGCGCGCGGGGGCGGGTCTCTCCGCGCTGCAGCAGCACGGCGGCAAGGGACTCTCGTTCAACAATTTCCTCGACCTCGAGGGCGCGATGCTCGCCATCGATCCCTTCGCCGGCGAGAATGCGTGCGCGATCGTGAAGCACACGACGCCCTGCGGCCTCGCGATCGGCGCGACGTCACTCGATGCGTACACGCGCGCGCTGGCCTGCGACCCGGTGTCGGCGTTCGGCTCGGTGATCGCCTTCACGGGCGCCGTGGACGTCGAGTGCGCGCAGGCGGTGGCCTCGCTGTTCGTGGAATGCATCGTCGCGCCGTCGTTCTCACCCGAGGCCCTCGCGGTGCTCGGCGCGAAGAAGAACCTGCGCGTGCTCGAAGGCACGGCGCGCGCGGAGGCAGGCACGCTCGACATCAAGCGTGTGCGTGGCGGCGTGCTCGTGCAGGAGCGTGCGCCGGCCAACCTCGACGCGAACGGGTGGCGCGCGGTGAGCAAGCGCCAGCCGAGTTCGACGGAGGCCCGCAATCTGCTCTTTGCATGGCGCGCTGTCGCCAGCGTGAAGTCGAACGCCATCGTGCTCGCGCGAGACGGTGCGACCATCGGCATCGGTGCGGGACAGATGTCCCGTGTGGACGCCGCCTTCCTCGCGGTGCACAAGGCGCGCTCGGTGGGCCACGACACCGCTGGCTCGGTGCTCGGCTCCGACGCTTTCTTTCCGTTCCGCGACAGCGTGGAGCAGGCAGCCGAGGCCGGCGTGACGGCCATCGTGCAACCGGGCGGCTCCGTACGCGACGAGGAAGTCATCGCGGCGGCGGATGAGCATGACATCGCGATGGTCTTCACCGGCCAGCGGACGTTCCGCCACTAGGCGGGTTCCAACGAACCTTCCGCCACCGAGGCGGGTCAAAAGCACGACGGTCGCACCTCTCCGATTTCCCTCCTCCGCACCTCATCGGTACCTTTCGCGCCTATGGCCGCTGAACTCGACTACCGCCCGTCCTATCTCGCCGCCACCATCGCGGGCGCGCTGACCTTCCTGCTCTACCTCGTGACCCTGTCGCCGGAGACGGCGATGTGGGATACCAGCGAGTACATCGCCGCCGCGTACACGTTCGGACTTCCGCACCCTCCCGGAAACCCGCTGTTCGTGCTGATCGGGCGCGTGGCCAGCATCTTGCCGATCGCTCCGAGCATCGCGATGCGCATCAACCTCCTCGCCGCGATCTCCAGCGCGGTGGCGGCGGCGATGTGGTTCCTCATCACGGAACGCGTGCTCGTGGGCTGGTTCGCCGAGCGCTGGCAACGCATCGTGGGCGGCGCGATCGCGGTGCTCATCGGCGCGACCGCGTTCACCGTGTGGAGCCAGTCGGTGGTGAACGAGAAGGTCTACACCGTGTCGCTCGTCGGGCTCGCGATCACCGCGTGGCTGACGGTGCGCTGGTGCGATGACCCAGATAGCCCCAAGGCAGACCGCCTCCTCGTCCTCATCGCGTACATCGCCGGACTCGGCTACGCCAATCACATGGCCGGCCTGCTCGCGTTGCCGGCCGTCGGCGTGGCAGTGCTCATCCGCCGTCCCGCCATGCTGCTCCGCTGGAAGCTGATCCTCGTCGCGGTCGTCGCGCTCATCGCGGGCGGCACGCCGTTCCTCACGCAGCCGATCCGCGCCGCGCACAATCCGGCCGTGAACGAAGGCGAACCCACCGCATGCCGTGACGGCATCGCGGTCGGTTGCACCTTCTCGAAGGGCACGTACGACGCGTTCATGTACAACTTCAACCGCGGCCAGTACGGCAAGCCGCAGGTGACGGAGCGCCAGGCGCCGTTCGGCGCGCAGGTGGGCATGTGGTGGCTCTACTTCCGCTGGCAGTGGCTGCGTGACGCGCACGGCGAGAACCCGGGCCTGCAGGGTTCGCTCGCCGCGGTCTTCCTGCTGCTGGGCATCCTCGGCGGCTGGGTGCACTACAAGCGCGACCCTCGAAGTTTCGCGTTCTTCGGTCCGTTGATGTTCACGCTGACCTTCGTGCTCATCTACTACCTCAACTTCAAGTACGGCGCCTCACAGGATCCGGGGTTGGGTGACACCGTCGACCGCGAGGTGCGTGACCGGGACTACTTCTACCTGTGGAGCTTCTCGGCGTGGAGCGTGTGGGCGGCGCTCGGGCTCGTGTACGTGTGGGAGACCGTCGCCGTCGTGCTCGGCAGCGAGAAGACGCGCGTGGGCACCGAGACCTTCGACCTGCCCACCAAACGCAGCTGGATGCTCGCATCGCCGATCCTGCTCTTCGCATTCATCCCGATGATCGGCAACTGGAACGCGTCCTCGCGCGCCGGTGAGACCGACACCGCCGACTTCGCGATCGACCTGCTCAACTCGGTCGAGCCGTACGGTGTGCTCGTGACCGTCGGCGACAACGACACCTTCCCGCTCTGGTATGCGCAGGAGGTGCTCGGGGTCCGTACGGACGTGACCGTCGCCAACACGTCGCTGCTCAACACGGATTGGTACACGCGGCAGCTCATCCGTCGTCCGATCTACGAGTACGATGAAGCGAACGGCCCGACGGCGTTTCGCGGCGGCGACTGGGTGAAGCCCGAGACGCCGGTGCTGAGCCTCACGCTCGACGAGGCCGACGCGGTCCCGCTCGGGACGGAGCTGGTGCAGGCGCAGGTGTTCGTGAAGGGCAACATCCGTGCGACACTCCAGCCACGTTTCCTGACGCGCGCAGACATCCTCGTGCTGCGCATGCTGCTCGACAACGACAGGCGCGCGATACACTTCAGCCGCACGTCCGCGAACCTCGCGGAGGAACTCGGCCTCGGCTCGTACGTCCTCATGCAGGGCATGGTGCGGAAGGTGATGCCCGATACCGTGCGTGAGTCCGAGACGATCGTGCGCGTACCGGGCGATGGCCTCGTGGACGTCGTTCGCAGCGAGGCGCTCTGGCGCGAATATCGTTCGCCGACGTCGCTCATCAAGAAGGGCGACTGGATCGATTATCCGTCGCGCGGCATTCCCTTCCTCGTGCTGAACACGGGAGTGGTCACGGCCGAGGCACTTGCCCGCGTGGGCAAGACCGCATTGGCCGACAGCATCCTCACGACGGCGCGTGCAGTCGGCATCGCCGCGAGGTTCGGCGATATCGTCGGTGCGCCGCTGGCACCGCCACCGGCCGTGCCGAGCGGCGATTCACCGGCGCGCGTGCCGGTGCCCATCCGCCAGCCGTAGCCCGGAGAACACTAAAGTTGCTGCGTGGCGGCGAGCTCGGCTTCGCTGAGCCGCCACGCGGTGCCCGCTGCGACGTTGGCCCGGACCTGCTCCGGTGAACTCGCGCCGGCGATCACCGACGAGACCACCGGACGCGTGAGCAGCCAGCTGAACGCGAGTTCGAGCAGCGAGTGCCCGCGCGATCCCGCGAACGCGCGCAGCGCTTCCACGCGGGCGAGTCGTGCCGCATGCACCGGCAGCAGCGCACCGGTGCGCGTGAGGCGGCCCGTGGGCAGCGGCGCCCCCTCGCGATACTTGCCGGTGAGCATGCCGCTCCCGAGCGGATAGAACGGCAGGAAGCCCGCACCGATGCGCTCGCACTCCGCGAGCACGCCGCGCTCCGGTTCACGTACGAGCAGGCTGTACTCATTCTGCACGCTGACGACGCGCGTGGTCCCCCTCTCTCGCGCCATGTCGTCCGCCTCGCGGATCTGCGCTGCCGAGAAGTTCGAGCTGCCGATCTGCCGCACCTTTCCCGCCTTCACGAGTTCGTCGAGCGCGCCGAGCGTGTCCGCGATCGGCACCTGCGCGTCGGGCTCATGCTGCTGGTATAGATCGATGCGATCGGTGCGCAGCCTGCGCAGGCTGCCTTCCACCGCTCGGCGGATGTATGCGGGATGCGCGCCGCGCAGGCCCTTGCCCATCGGCTTGCCGAACTTCGTCGCGATGATGACCTCATCACGCCGCTTGCCGAGCGTGCGGCCGATGAACTCCTCGCTCGTGCCGGTCCCATACATGTCGGCGGTGTCCAGGAAGTTGATCCCGGCGTCGAGCGCTGCGTGGATCACAGCCGCGCTCTGCTGCTCGTCGAGTCGCGGGCCGAAGTTGTTGCATCCGAGGCCGACGACGGAGACCTCGAGTGAACCGATCTTCCTCTTCTCCATCAATCGATCGGCTTGAGGTTCGCGACGATCTCCGCGCGATGCGGCTCGAGGAACGGCGGCAGCACCACCTTCTCTCCGAGGGTGTGCGAATCCTCGTCGATGCCGAAGCCCGGACCATCCGATGCGATCTCGAAGAGCACGCCGTTCGGTTCGCGGAAGTAGAGGCTGCGAAACCAGAAGCGGTCCACCTTCCCGCTGTTCGGCATGCCGAGCGTGTTGAGCCGGTCGGCCCACGCATCGTAATCGTCGTCGGGCGTGCGAAATGCGACGTGATGCACGCCACCCGCGCCCGGACGCCCGGGGCGGAGGTCGGGTCGCACGGCCAGATGCACCTCGCCGCCTGCGCCTCCGCGGCCCATCTCGTACACATGCACCCTGTGCTTCGCGCTCGCGGGGTCCGCGTACTCGCGCACCGGGCGCATCGCGGCGACGCGCTGCAGCACAGTGTCGGTCGGTGTGAGATCGGGCACCGTCATCACGATGGGCCCCAGTCCGCGCACCTGGAACCCCTCGGGGATCGGACTGCGGCTCCATGGATGCACATCGCCCTCGCCACCGTCATCGACGAACGAGAGACGCTGGCCCTCGGGATCCTCGAAGTCGAGCGTGAGTCGGCCATCGCGTTCGACGATCGGCTCGTGAGGCACATTCACATCATCGAAGTGCGCGGCCCAGAACTCGAGCGCCTTCAGGCCGTCCACCCGCAGGTGCGTGCGCGTGATCGAGTGCGACCCGCGTATTTCGCGCGGCACTGCAAAGTCGAAGAAGGTGAGGTCGGTGCCTGGAGTGCCACGCGCATCCGCGTAGAACAGGTGGTAGGCGCTCACGTCGTCCTGGTTCACCGAGCGCTTCACCAGACGCATGCCGACGGCCTGCGTGTAGAAGCGATGATTGTCGCGGATCTGCGCCGAGACGGCGGTCAGGTGGTGGATGCCAGTCAGCTGCATGTCGTCACTCGCTCCCGCGTCTCAGCCCCTGAGGCGCCATTCGTGTTCCGTGATGAGTCGTGCCCCGCGTCTCGACGTTGTCCAAGGATGCGGCGGCCAGCGCTGATCTTCGCTCAGTCGGCCGCAGCGCCTTGCCTCAATCGCTCCGTGCACTCTTGGCTACGTTCGACGATGCGAGCTGTTAAGGGCTCGACTACCTCACCAGC
>JANOTV010000282.1:0-6722 GCA_031416495.1 Gemmatimonadota bacterium | reverse complement strand
CTTCTCCACATTCCCCGCGCCGATGAAGTAGAACGTCCCCGGCGCCTTCTGCAGGAACGCCGAGAAATCCTCGCCGCCCATCGTCGGGCGCAGCGCGGTGAGCACGCCCGGGCCACAGGCATCCTCCACCACTGACGCCATCTCGCGCGTCACCTCGATGTCGTTGATCACCGGACGATAGCCGCGCTCGTACGTGAACTCATACGTCGCGCCATGCGCCTCGGTCACGCCCTTGATGATGCGCTCCATCGCCTGCGGCAGACTCGTGCGCAGCGCGGGATCGAACGAACGGACGGTGCCGTTCAGCTCCGCGACTTCGGGGATCACGTTGTGCGTCGTTCCCGCATGGAACTGCGTGATGCTCAGCACCACGCTGTCGAGCGGGTCCACGGTGCGCGAGACGACCTGCTGCAGGTTGGTCACCACCTGCGCGCCGACCGCGATGGGGTCGATGGTCTGCTGCGGGATCGCCGCGTGACCACCCTTGCCGCGCACGGTGATCCAGAACGTGTCGGGCGCAGCCATCGCGGCGCCCTCGATGAGTCCCACCTTGCCCGTCTCGAGCGATGCCCAGAGATGCGCGCCGATCACGCGCTGCACGCCGTCCATCACGCCACGCTGCACCATCTCCTCCGCGCCCCCCGGCGAGATTTCCTCGGCGTGCTGGAAGATGAAACGGATCTCGCCATGCAACGCATCGCGCATCGTGAGCAGGCGCTTGACGGCGCCGAGCAGCATGGCGGTGTGTCCGTCGTGCCCGCAGGCGTGCATGACGCCGCGGTTGGCGCTCGCGAACGGAAGGCCCGTCTCCTCGGTGATGGCGAGCGCATCCATGTCGGCGCGCATCGCGAGCACGGGGCCCGGCCGGCCGGTGATCAGCCGCGCGAGCACGCTAGTCGCCGTGGGGCGCGTGATCTCGAGGCCGCCGAACGCCGTGAGCGTGTCGTGCACGAACTGCGCGGTCTCCTCTTCATTGAAGGAGAGCTCCGGACGCTGGTGCATGTATCGCCGCCAGGCGATCACCTGGTCGCGGAGTGCGCCGTCGTCGTCGGTGGCCGGTGAGACGGATGTGGGTGCCGATGTCATCGTGTCTGGCCTCGTCGGTGATATCGTCTGTGATATTGTAGCATACCCGGAGACGATGGCTGCAGCGAGCGAAGTCACCGCAGCCAAGAACGCCCCTTCCTTGATTCGCCGTTCAAGCGGCCGCGCGACTGAATCGTGGTTACTCACGCCTTTTGGACCACTGGATATCCAAAACAGCAGAGGGACTTCGGGGAGCATTATCCCAGGAGTCCCTTCGCATTGACGCGCGATCAGAGCACCACGTTCAACAACCGCCCCGGCACGAAGATCACCTTCTTCGGCTCGCCCGTGATGAACTTGCCGACATTCGCATCCGCGCGCGCCGCCGCCAACGCCTCCTCCTGCGTCACCGACTTCGCCACCGTGATCTTCCCGCGCGTCTTGCCATTGACCTGCACCACCAGCTCGTACCTGCCCGACACGAGCATCGACGCGTCGAACGTCGGCCAGCGTGAATCAAACACGCTGCCCATGTGTCCAAGCATCTCCCACAGCTCCTCGGCCACATGCGGTGCGAACGCCGCCACGAGCTGCACCACCGGCTCGACTTCCGCGCGATGACACGCGCGCTCGCCGCGACGCAGCGTGTTCATGTACTCCATCATCGCCGCGATCGCCGTGTTGTAGCTGAGCGCGGGGATGTCCTCGCCCACCTTCTTGATCGTCGCGTGCAGCTTGCGCATCACCTCCGCGTCCGCCGCGCCCTCCGTGGAACAATCGCGCACCGACGCCCAGAGACGGTCGAGGAACCGCTTCACGCCGATGATCCCCGCGTCGCGGAAATCGCCGCCCTCCTCGAACGGTCCGAGGAACATCAGGTAGGTGCGGAACGCGTCCGCGCCCCACTGATCGATGTACTCATCGGGATTCACCACATTCCCCTTCGACTTCGACATCTTCGCGCCGTCGCGGATGATCAGCCCGTGCGCGCGAAACCGCGTGAACGGCTCCTCGAAGTGCAGCATCCCCGCGTCGTGCAGCACCATCGTGATGAATCGCGAATAGAGCAGGTGCAGCACGGCATGCTCGTTGCCGCCGATGTACGTCGTCACCGGCAACCAGCGCTTCGTGAGCTCCGCATCGAACGGCACGTCGTCGCGCCCCACGCTCGGATAGCGCAGGTAGTACCAGGCGCTGTCGAGGAAGGTGTCGCTCACATCCGTCTCGCGGCGCGCCATCTTCCCGCACTGCGGGCACGGCGTGCGGTACCATTCCTCATGGCGCGCGAGCGGCGACACACCCGAGTCATCGGGCTTGAAGTCTGGGATGTTCGGGAGCACCACCGGCAACTGCTCCTCGGGCACCGGCACCGTGCCGCACTCATCGCAATAGATGATCGGGATCGGCGGACCCCAGTAGCGCTGGCGCGAGATGCACCAGTCGTGCAGGCGATAGTTGGTGACCGCCTCGCCCGCATGCACGGCGGCAAGCGCCTCCATCACCTGCACCTTCGCTGCCTCGACGCCAAGTCCGTTGAACTTCCCGGAATTCACGAGCACGCCGTCGCCGACGTATGCCGCACCGTCGAACGTCGTGTGGCCGTTCTGCCCGTCGCCCGCGACGACGCGCACGATCGGAAGCTCGAACTTCGTCGCGAACTCGTAGTCGCGCGCATCGTGCCCAGGCACCGCCATGATCGCGCCCGTGCCGTATTCCATCAGCACATAGTCGGCGATCCAGACCGGGATCATCCCACCGGTCGCGGGATTCACCGCGTACGCGCCCGTGAACTCGCCCGTCTTCTCCTTCTCCGTCTTGCGCGTGATCAGATCCTGCTTCGCCGCGCGCGCACGATACGCCTCGACAGCCGCGCGCTCACCGTCGCCCGTCACCTGGTCCACGAGCGGATGCTCGGGCGCGAGCACGATATACGTCGCGCCGAAGATCGTGTCCGGGCGCGTCGTGAAGACCTCGATGATCGGCTCGTCGGCGCGCATCTCCGTCGTCACGGCCACCGCCGCGGCGCCTGCAACGGCCACCGGGTCGATCACCCGGAACTTGAGACGCACGCCTTCCGACCGGCCGATCCAGTTCCGCTGCGCCTGCTTCGTCGTTGCCGACCAGTCGAGCGTGTCGAGGTTGGCGAGCAACCGCGGCGCGAACTGCGAGATCTTGAAGAACCACTGCTCGAGGAAGCGCTGCTCCACGGAGGTACCACAACGCTCGCACTTGCCGTCGATCACCTGCTCGTTCGCGAGCACCGTCTTGCACGACGGGCACCAGTTCACGGCCCCCGCCTTCTTGTACGCGAGCCCGCGCTTGTAGAGCTGCAGGAAAATCCACTGCGTCCACTTGTAGTAGCCCGGATCGGTCGTATCCAGCGAGTGCGACCAGTCCACCATCAACCCCGCACGGTCGAGCTGGCGGCGGAAGTTGGCGATGTTGCGCGGGATCAATTCCATCGGATGCACGCCCACCTTCAGCGCGAAGTTCTCCGAGTGGATTCCGAAGGCGTCATAACCGAGCGGTTCAAAGACCGTGCGCCCTTGCAGGCGCTGGAACCGCGCATAGATATCACATCCGGTGAACGCGAAGAGGTTCCCCACGTGCAACCCCTCCGCGGAGGGGTACGGGAACATCATCAGCGCGTAGTATGGATCCTCACCTCGCGCGAGGTCGGCCTGATGCGTTCCAAGCTCGGCCCAACGCTGGCGCCACTTCAGCTCGATCGCACGCGGGTCGTAGCCGAGCGGCTCCTCGGGGAAGCCCGATTGAGCGGACGGATTGGTGTCAGTCATCATCTATAGGAAGGGAAACGAGCTGTGAGCAATCTAGCGTCGACGGCAACGGGGACCAACCAGCAGCGCGGCACCGCCGCTCCTGAAGCGGTGCACGTCCACTTCATCGACCGGCTCACGCACTGGTCGACGATCATCGGCGGCGCGGTCTTCGTCCTCCTGCTCATCCTCGGCTGGGAACGACTCGGCGCGATCTTCGCCGCCGGCGACGGCTGGCTCCTCGTCGGCCTCGCGGTCGCCATCACCGTCACCTCTGCGTCGGCGATCGTCTACTACGTCGTTTCGCCTGTTGTGGGCGAGCAGATTCGCGGCTTGGCGGACTCCGCGGAGGCCATCGCCGCGGGCGACCTCTCGCTTACGCCCGCCGCCGCGCGCGCGGGTGGCCAGCTCGGCCGCGCCGCGCGCGCGATGGTGGCGATGACCGGCGAGCTCCGCCGCCTCGCGAGCCTCATCCGCGAGAATGTCGCGGAGACGGTCAACCGCTCCAGTGAGATCACCGGCGGCACCGAGCACATGGCGCAGGCCGCGTCGGGCATCGCCGAGACGGCGAGCGCGCTGAGCCTGCAGGCGAGCGAGATGGCCGACACCATCCGGCTCCTCGCGCTCGATGCGAACCGCCTGAACACGCTCTCCGCGAACGTCTCGACCGGCGCCGCCGAGGGCATCGCGCGCAACCGCAAGCTCAAGTCGCTCGCGATGGAGAATCGCGAACAGCTCGACGAGAGCGCGCGCCGTCTCGACGCCCTCGCTGCCAATGTGCAGGAGAGCGCGCGCGCTGCCGAGTCGCTCGCGACCGCGTCCGACCAGATCCGCGGCTTTGTTGCACTCGTGCAGAAGATCGCGCGCCAGTCCAAGCTCCTCGCACTCAACGCGGCGATGGAAGCCGCGCGCGCCGGCGAGCAGGGTGAGGGGTTCACCGTCGTCGCGAATGAAGTGCGCCGCCTCGCGCAGGGCTCGGCGGAAGCCGCAGAGCACACCGGACAGCTGATGCAGGAGCTGATCGCGCAGATGGAAGCCGCGCGTCAGGCGAGCGCGCGCGCGCTCACCACCGTCGAGACCGTGCGCGGCGCGACCGCGCGCGGCCGCCAGGCATTCACGCAGGTGGAACTCGCGGTGGACGAGACCGACCGCTGGGTCGCCACGATGGCGACCACGGCATCGAACGGCAATGCGCTCGCGAGCGACATGACGGCGAAGCTCGGTTCGCTGTCGTCGGGCACGCAGTCGTTCGCGAATGCGATGCAGGATGTCGCTGCGGCGAGCGAGGAGCAGAGCGCGAGTACGCAGGAGATCGCGGCAGCGGCGAACTCGCTGGTGGCAGCGGCTGACAAGATCAGCAATGCCGCAGGGATGTTCGGCGCGCGGTAAGTGCGGCGCGACGCGCGACGACCAGCGCGCGCCGGCTCAGTGCGTCCAGCGCTCGTTGAACATGCGCGCGCACTTCTCGAGCCGCGCGCCCTGCTCGTCGCACACCGCGTAGCTCGCATCGCCGTACGCCGTCAGGCCGGCGTGCCGTCCGTCTTTCGCCAGCGCATAGAACTGCAGGTCGAACTTCGGGCGCCCGCGCGAGTCGAGGAGCCGCGCCTCCGTCATCGCGATCACGCGCTCCATCGTCTTTCGCAGCGCAAGTTCCGGCGACAGCCCCTGCCGCATGAACTCCACCGTCAGGAACGCGCCACACGCCTTGATGTTCGCCTCGCCGCGCCCCGTGGAGCCCGCGGCGCCCACGGTGTTGTCGCAGTACTGCCCCGCACCGATGATCGGCGAATCGCCCACGCGCCCCGGCAGCTTCCATCCCCTGCCACTCGTCGTCGTCACCGAGCTGAGGTCCCCCGCCGCATTCACTGCGTTCATGTTGATCGTGCCCGTCGTGAACTTGATCTGCACGTCCTCGTCGTGATCGAGCCACGCATCGTTCGGGTTGAGCCGCGCCTTCCAGCGCAGCCAGTCCTGCCGCGTCTGCTCCGTGAGCAGGTTCTGCGTCTTGAAGCCCATCTGGATCGCAAACCGCTTCGCGTCATCCCCGACGAGCATGATGTGATCGGTGTAGTCCATGATCGCCTTCGCCACGAGGCTCGGCGTCGCGATATCCTCGAGGCACGCGACGGAACCCGCGCGACGCGTCGGCCCGTGCATACAGCTCGCATCGAGCTGTACGATGCCCTCGGCATTCGGGAGTCCGCCGATTCCGACTGATTGATCGCTCGGATCGAGCTCCTGGATATTCACGCCGGCGATGATGCCGTCGAGCGTGTCACCACCGCGCGTGATCATGTCGTACGCGACCTTCACGCCGCGCAGTCCGTTCGCGGACGCGATGACGACCGGCCGCGCGCGCAATGCGTCAGGCACCACAGCATTCCCGCCGTTCGCTTTCGCGAGCGCGGCCGCAGCGAGCGCCGAGTCGTTCGCCTGCAGCGAGCCGGGAATCAGGCTCGCCGCACCGGCGGCAGCTGAGGCGGTGAGGAAATCGCGACGGGATGGCATCAACGGATCCTGTGGTAAGAGTTCGGCGTGACAGGATAAATCGTATCGTGCGCCGCGCGTCTACACCAGTTGCGGTGAGCGGAGGAGGTAGAGAGTAGAGCGTGGGAGGAGGGGGCGCGGCCATGGGTCGCGTTCCCTTTCCTGTTTCCATTGCACCGGCTTTGGTGCTTGCGTTCGAACGGTTGGGAGTGCGACGGAGTGGTGATTTGCTGGCCGTCGGTCGGGGACAGACTGCGGGGTTCTGCAGCGATACCTCGCACCGGTGTCCGATACGGTGTCCGATATGTCCGCAGCGAAGCCCCGATTGCTCGACCAGGTGAAAGGCCGCATGCGAGCGCGGCACCTTAGCCCGCGTACCGTGCAGGCATACGTGGGCTGGATCCTCCGCTATATCAGATATCACGGCACGCG
>JANOTV010000281.1:0-7204 GCA_031416495.1 Gemmatimonadota bacterium | reverse complement strand
CACCGCTTCAAGCCCGCCGACGAGACCTGCGGACAGAGCGAGTGCCACACGACGGCGTCGACCAAGATTGTGCTCGGAAAGAAGATCTGCCGCAACCGCTCGGCCCAGCGGTGCCGGGCCTCAGTCGGCGGCGTACCTGGTGAGCGGATCTACCCGAGCTCCACCAACAACTCAAGCAGCTCCGCCGCACTCCCCGGCCGCCCCTCCGGCGCCTTCGCCAGCAACCGCATCACGAGCGCCGAGACCGCCGGCGGCACATCCGCATTCCGCGCGGCGACCGGCACGGGTGCCGTCGAGAGCACCTTCGCGATCAGCGACACCACCGACGTCGCCTCGAACGGCGCCTGCCCCGTGAGGCACTCGTAGAGCACGACGCCGAGCGCGTAGAGATCGGCGCGCGCGTCCACCTCCTCGCCCACCAGCTGCTCCGGCGCCATGTACGCCGGCGTGCCGACGATCAGCCCGCTCTGCGTGCGCGCGGACGACGCCGCGGCGAAGCGCGCGATGCCGAAGTCCATCACCTTGAGCACGCCCTCACCATCGAGGAGCGCGTTCTCCGGCTTCACGTCGCGGTGGATCACACCGGCCGCGTGCGCGACGGCGAGCGCCTCGGTGAACTGCCGTGCCAGCGCGAGCGCGCTCGCCACGCTGAGCCGTCCGCGTGTGTCGAGCAGTTCGCGCACGGTGAGGCCCTGCACGTACTCCATCGTCACGAAGGCGATGCCGTCGGACTCACCGAGATCGTGCGTTCGCACCACATTGCGATGTGAGATGCGTCGCGCGAGCCGGATCTCCGACTTGAGCTGCTCGGCGAGTACGGGATCGCCGGAGAGGAGATCGCGGCGGATCGTCTTGATCGCGACCTCCTCGACGAGCTCGCGGTCGTGCGCGCGATACACGACGCCCATCCCGCCGCGCCCAATGACGCCGAGGATATGGTAGCGGCCGGCGAGCAGCGCGCCGGGTGCAAGCGCATCGGTGCCGGCATCGGCGGCGGCAGTGAACGCCGAGTACTCGCTCGTCGCGAGCGTGATGTCGGTGCGGAGCTGGTCGAGCTGTTCGCGGAGTTTGGATTCGCGCGCGCGCACGCCGACGGCCATCGAGTCGAAGACGCGGGCGAGGCGTCCGAGCTCGTCGTCGCGTGCGGTGATGGCACCGAGCGCACCGGCCGCGTAGGTGCCCTGCTCGACGGCAGCCGCCGCGTCGATCACGCGCGTGACCTGACGCAGGTAATCGACCTCGCGATCGTGCCAGCGCTTCTTCTCGAGCGAAGCACCGATACGCGCACGCAGCAGCACCTGATCGAATGGTTTCGCCAGATAATCTTCCGCGCCGTGTTCGATGCACCGGACCACCGAGGCGAGGTCGTCGAGCGCCGAGATCATGATGACCGGCAGACTGCGCGTCGCGGCGTTGGACTTGATGCGTTCAAGGACGGCGAAGCCGTCGAGGTCGGGCATCATCACGTCGAGCAGCACGAGGTCGAAGCCGCCACCGGCGATGCGGCGGAGCGCCTCCTCTCCGCCGGCGGCGTTCTCCACGGCGTAGCCCTCGCGCGTCAACCGTCGCGCGAGCACGGCGCGGTTCTCCTCGACGTCGTCCACGACGAGGATCCGCCCCTTGTGCGCGGCCTGCGCGACGGTCGAATCCGGCGTTGGCGCGCGTGCTGGCGCGCGTGCCGAGGGCGGTTCGACCGAGGGCGCGCGCGCGGCCGCGACCGGCGCGACGAGGAGTTGGTGCGCGGCGCGCACGATGCGCTCCACATCAGTGACCATCTGCGCGTCGGGATCGCCGACAAGCAGTGCGCTGGTCGCGGCGAGGATCTGTGCCTGTGGAGCGCGCAGCTGCGCGAGGAGTGTGCTCAGTGCGTCGGTGCGCGGCGACCCGCTCGGCGGGAGCGCGGCGTTGATCAGCGTCAGTACCTCGCGCGCCGCTACGCCGATCCTCCGGAATGCGTCGGCCGCGGCAGACTCCGGCGCCACGTCTTCGGCGAGCAGTTCGGCGTAGCCGAGGATCTGATTGACGGGGGTGCGAAGATCGTGCCGGAGTTCGGCGGCCGCCTCGGTGGAGAGGACGTCGGACGGCACAGAGCCCGTCGTCATGAAGGCTTCGGCAACAAGGCCTCGATCTTTCCGAGCAGACGCGCGAGGTCGATAGGCTTGGTGTCGTAGTCGTTGGCACCTGCCTCGAGCGCCCGTTCGCGGTCACCGGCCATCGCGTGCGCGGTGAGTGCGATGATCGGCAGAGTACGCGTGGCCGACGCGGCGCGCAGTTGTCGCGTCGCTTCCCAGCCGTCCACCTCGGGGAGGCTCATGTCCATCAGCACGAGGTCGTAGCCGCCGGCCGTCGCCATCTCGACGCCTTGGCGGCCGTCCACGGCGATGCCGATCTCATACCCACGCCGTTGGAGTCGGCGTGAGAGCATGTCGCGATTCATCTCGTTGTCCTCGACGAGCAGGATCCTTGTCATCCCTGACTTCCTCCACGTGGTGAGTCGCGCATCCTAGCGGTCCGCTCCGATCATCGCGCCTGTGGCGTTGGAACCGGCGACCAACGCGCCGATCGCTCGCACCAGTTCTTCCGGCCCGCCCCCCTTTTGCACGATCGCTTCGACGCCGCCGTTCAGTCGAGCGCGGTCCTCCTCAGTGAGCTCCTTCGCCGTGATGACGATGACCGGCGGTGCCGACTCAGCGCCGCGTGCGCGCAGCGCCTCGAGGAAGCCGAATCCATCGAGTTCCGGCATCAGGAGATCGAGTAGCACGAGCGCAGGCCGCTCGCGTGCGAGCTGCTCGAGTCCGGCGCGGCCGTTCTCGGCTTCGCTCACGCGCCAGCCACCGCGCTCGAGCGTCTGGCGCAGGAGGCGCCGCGTGCCCTCGTCGTCATCCACGACGAGGATCCCCGCGCCTGGCGTCCGTCCCGCGAGTCGCTCGACCGCGGCGAGCAACTGGGCCCGGTCGATCGGCTTGGTCAGATAGTCGGCGGCGCCGAGCGCCATCCCCATGTGCTGCTCGTCGAGAATCGTGGCCATGATGACCGGGATGGTCGACGTCGCCGGATCAGCGCGCAACGCGGCGAGCACCGCCCATCCATCCATTCCCGGCATCATCACGTCGAGCGTGATGAGCGCTGGACGGCTCGCGCGAGCGCGTTCGAGTCCCGTGCGCCCGTCCGCAGCCTCCTCCACGCCGTAGCCCGCCTTCGTCAGATGCCGGCGGAGTAGCGCGCGCGCGGCGGGATCATCGTCCACGATGAGGATTCGCGCGGCGCCGGCCGCGGCGCTAGCCGCGGCGTCGGCCGCCGCGCTGGCCGCCGCGCTCGTCGCCTCCGCCTCGTCGGCGGCCGGAGTCTGTCCCAACTGCACCGGGAGGCGGACCGAGAAGGTGGATCCCGCGCCGACCGCGCTCGTCACCGAGATCTCGCCACCCATCATCCGGCAGAAGTGCCGGCTGATCGCCAGTCCGAGTCCCGTCCCGCCGAACCGTCGTGAGGTCGATGCTTCCGCCTGCGTGAACGCCTCGAACAATCGCACCAGTTGTGCGGGTGTCATCCCGATGCCGCGGTCCTGGACCTCGAACACCAGGTGCGAGTCGCCCTCGCGCCGAACGCGCAGGTGGATCGTCGAGTGGTCCGCGAACTTGCAGGCATTCGACAGCAGATTGAGCAGGACCTGCCGCACGCGCGTGATGTCGGTGTGCATCTCGCCGGCGTCAGGGGCGACCTCGACCACCAGCGCGTTCGCGTTGCGTTCGACGAGCGGGCGCACCGTCGTCGCGACGTCGTGCACCACGGTCGCCACCGCGAACGACTCGGCGAACAGCTCCATCTTCCCGGCCTCGATCTTCGAGAGATCGAGCACGTCGTTGATCAGCGCGAGGAGGTGCCGCCCGGCCGCCCCGACCTTCTGTACGTCGGCGAGAAGCGGGTCACCGCCGCGATCGGTGAGTTCCTCCTCGACCATCTCGCTGTAACCGATGATCGCATTGAGCGGGGTGCGCAGTTCGTGGCTCATGCCCGCGAGGAACTGACTCTTGGCGCCGTTCGCGGCCTCGGCTTCGCGCCGCGCGAGCAACAACTCCGAGATGTCGTGATAGAGTGCCATCAGGCCGAGTCGCTCGCCATCCACGATGACAGGCACGCCGAGGATCTCGACGTCCACGACGGAGCCATCCTTGCGCCGCCGCTGACCGATCACCTTCACAGGACGGTGCCGGAGCGCCTGCTCGGTGTACGCCACGGCGTCGATCCGCGTCTCCGCCGTCGTGATCAGGTCGTCGAGGTTCTTGCCGACCACGTCGTGCTCCGTGTACCCGAAGAGCCGCTCGAACGCCGGATTACACTCGACCACGTCGTGCCGGTTGTCGAGGGTAACGATCGCGACCGGACTGTTGATGACCAAGTCGTGGAAGTACTGCCGCTGCCGACGCGAGGCCGTGAAGAGGCGCGCGTTCTCGATGGCGATCGCCGCCTGTGTGGCGAAGAGGCCGAGCAGGCGGAGGTCCGCCGCACCGAAGACGCGGCGCGGATCGGCGTGGACGCAGGCAATCGCGCCGACCAGGCGCGTGCCGATGAGCAACGGCACCGCGATGACGGTCTGGACCGTGCTCTGCGTGTAGCGGAGACTGCGCGCGGCCCATTCCTGATAGTGCGGGATGATCAACGGTTCGCGCGTCTGCGCCACACGCCCCATCGCGCCATCTCCGTACGCCATCCGAGAACCGACGGCATCGGTGCCCATCTGAAGACTTGCCTCGATCACGAGCGCCTGCTGTGCTTCGTCCACCGTAGCCAGTTCACCGCCGCTCACGTCGAGCAGGGTCACGGCGCGCTGCAGCACGCGTTCGAGCACGGACGAGAGCTCGAGTTCGCCGGAGAGGTCGGTGAGGGTCTCGAGCAGCGCCTGCTGTTCCTCCTCTCGCCGACGCCCGGCGTCGAAGACGTGCGCGTTCTGGATCGCGATGCCGGCGTGCGATGAGAAGAGGTTGAGGAGCCGGACGTCGGACTCGCCGAACCGGCGCTGCGGATCCTTGTCCATGAACGCGAGCACGCCAACGAGCTGTCCGGCGACGAGCAGGGGCGCGACCATCACGCCATAGAACTCCGCCTCCGCGTACTGCACCGACCGGCCCTGCCAGACGCCATAGTCGTCGATGATGAGCGGCTCGCGCGTCTCGACCACGCGTCCCATCGCGCCTTCGCCGCGCGTGAGTCGCACGCCGGTGGTGTCGCGTCTGCCCATGTTGCGGCTCGCGACGATCGTCAGATCCTCAGTGGCCTCGTTGTAGATGGCGAGCTCGCCGTGGCTGACGCCGAGCAGGGTGACGGCGCGGTCGAGCACCGACTGGAGCAGGGTCGGAAGGTCGAGTTGTCCCGAGAGGTCCGCGAGGGTCGCGCGCAGCGCCTCGTCCTCCGCCGCGCGCGCCTGCATCGCGCGCAGCAGCCGGTCGCGTCCGATGGCGATGCCCGCCTGTGTGGCCGCCGAGGACAGGATCTCGAAGTCCTTCGAGCCAAAGGCGTCCACGCGGTCGCTCTCGACGACCAGCACGCCGACCAACTGCCGATTGACGAGGAGTGGGACGTCCACCTCCGAGCCCTGATTGCGCGTCGGCAGATACTGCGTGGACTTGGTGACCTGCGGGGTGTAGTGCAGGCGGCCGTCCAGCAGGGGCCGCTCGCTGAGTCCACTGCCCGGCTTGATGCGCAGGCCGACCTGCGCACTCGCCTTGCCGGCGCTGGCGACGAGGACGCGTTCTCCGGTCGCCGCGTCCACGAGCAGCAGCGCGAGGAAATCGAAGCCGAGGGAGGCATCGTGCAGGCCGGACACCACGGCGCGACAGATCTCGCGCTCGCCCTCCGCGCCGGCGATCGCCGCACTCATCCGCAAGAGCGCCGCCTGGCGCAGCATCGAGGAATCTCGCGACGAGATCGGGGCGGACTTCTTCGTGGCCGGCTTCACGGCCTTCTGCACCGCCTTCTTCACGGCCTTCTTCACGGCCTTCTTCACCGTCTTCTCTGCTGGGCGCTTCGTCGGCTTTCGGTTCGCCATCGTGTTCCTACTCCGCGGTGGCTGCAGGCGAGTGCGCCCGCACGAGTCGCGCGACTTCCGCAAGGAGCTCCTCGCGCGAGCGGCCGCCTTTCTGCACGACGGCCTCGACGCCGCCGTTGAGTCGCGCGCGATCCTCATCGGTGAGCACCTTGGCCGTGATCACCACCACAGGGACGTCGTGCCACGCACGGTCCGCGCGGATCGCGTCGAGGAACTGGAAGCCGTCCATCTCCGGCATCATCAGGTCGAGCAGCACGACGGCGGGACGATGCTCGCGCATCCGCTCGATGGCGATGCGTCCGTTCTCCGCCTCGTCCACCGTCCAGTGCGCGCGACGGAGCGTGCGCACCATCAGGGTGCGCGTCGGACCGTCGTCCTCGACGACGAGGACGCGCTGGCCGGAACCGCGCGCGCCGACGCGCTCGAGCGTCGCGAGCAGGCGGGCGCGGTCGATCGGCTTCGTCAGGTATTCCGAGGCGCCGAGTGCGATGCCGAGCCGCGCCTCGTCGAGGACCGTCGCCATCACGACCGGGATCCCGGCGAGCGCGGGATCGGACTTGAGCGCGGAGAGCACGGCCCATCCGTCCATGCCGGGCATGATCGCGTCGAGCGTGATCACGTCGGGCGGGAAGGCGCGCGCACGCGCGAGACCGGTCCGTCCGTCGGATGCCTCCTCGACCCGGTAGCCCGCGCGCGTGAGGTGATTGCGCATCAGGGCGCGGGCCGTTGCGTCGTCATCGATCACGAGGACCGTCAGTCCATTCCCCTCCTCGGCCGACTGCGAGGCGGCGTGCACCGGCACCTCGGGCCGCGCTTCCGCCCCAGGCAAGCGCACCGTGAATGCGGACCCCTCGCCCGGCACGCTCTCGACGACGATCTCGCCCCCCATCCCCTGCGCGATACGCCGACTGATCGCGAGCCCGAGCCCGGTGCCGCCGTAGCGTCGTGCCGTCGTCGCGTCGGCCTGTGTGAAGGCCTCGAAGAGCCGCGACATCTGCTCCGCCGTCATCCCGATCCCCGTGTCCGACACGCGGAACACGAGTCGGTCGCCCGCCGCGCCGCGCTCGCGGCCGGCCGAGAGTGTGACGACGCCGCTCTCGGTGAACTTGCAGGCGTTCGAGAGCAGGTTGAGGAGCACCTGCCGCACGCGCGTGAGGTCCG
>JANOTV010000280.1:0-3381 GCA_031416495.1 Gemmatimonadota bacterium | reverse complement strand
GCTGACTTCCCGCGAAACGAATAGCACCCCGGGCGATCTCCATCATTCAGCGAGCGGGGCGCGAATCTCTCCAGTGCAGGAATGTCTCCCGCGACGTCATCGCGGGGATGTAGCCGAAGATCTCCTTCAGTCGCCTGTTGTCGAGCACCGGCCGGTAGCGCAGGAAGTCGACCTGCTCCGGCCCGTACTGCGTCAATCCGAAAAAGCGGAGGGCCGCGAGTGCGGCGCGTACGAGCGACGCCGGCAACTCAATAGTGCGCTTGCCCAGCAACGCCGCAATCTCGCCGAGCGGCAGCGCCCCGTCGCCGGCGACGTTGAACGCGCCGGTGGCAACTGAATCGACGGCACGAACGAGGCAGCGGACCACGTCGCAGTCGTTCACGAACGTGAAGGGCGACGCGGATCCGCGGATGACGAGGATTCGCCGTCGCTCGAACAGCGCCGTGATCTGGTTGTTCACCGAGGCGCCGAGAATCGTCCCGACACGAAAGATCACCTGCTCGAGTTCGGGATGCCGCACACCGTACTCTGCGAGCAGCTCCTCCACCAGTCGCTTGTGCCAGCTGTAGCCGAAGCTCTCGTTGCCTCGCAGCGGCGTGCCTTCGTTGATCCGCTCGGGATTGTCGGCGTGGTAGCCGTACGCCGCGCCGCTGGACGTGACGACGATGCGATGAACCGCCGCCTCGACGCAAGCGTCGAGTACGCGGCGGGTGCCGCCGACGTCCACCGAATACTCGAACGCTCGCGTGCTGCCCTTGGGCGGAGTGACGATCGAGGCCAGGTGAATCACACAGTCGACGGCGTGTTCCATGAGCAGGGGTGCGAGGCCGGCATCACGGACGTCGTGCCTGACGAAATGCACTCCTGGCGCGAGAGTGGCACGGTCGGGAACGCGAATGTCCGTCGCGACCAGTGTACCGACGCGACCGGCCGCGAGCTGACCGCCGAGGTCGGCTATGAGCAGGCGGCCGAGGTACCCCGACGCGCCAGTGACGAGTATCCTCGGCCGAGCTGGCCGCCCTGCCGTCACGAGGCTCTCGCCATCGGCACACTCCCGCCCGGATCGCGGCGCGACCACCAGAGAGCGAGCGAGAGTCCCGCCACGACGTGCCAGATTCCCCACCACGCGGCTACGATCGCCATTCCACCGAGCCCGTTGAAGAACGTGAAGATGAGGATGAGGCCGAGGCCCGAGTTCTGGATCCCCACCTCGAAACTCACCGCCCGACAGTCGCGCTCTGGCAGGCGCAACAGGCGCGACGTCCAGTACCCGGAGAGGAGCGCGATGCCGTTGTGCAGGAAGACCGCGAACACCACCCGCTGCACGTAGCGAACGAAGTACGGCCAGTTGCCCACCAGCGCGAATACGAGGAAGGCGGCAAATATCGCGATCGAGAGTCGCTTGAGCGGAACCCGCACCGCATCGGCGAATCGCGGCCAGCGACGGGCCACGATGACGCCCGCTGTGAGCGGCAGCCCGAGCAGAACGAAAATCGTCACGAACATCTCCAGCGGATCAACCGCTACGTCGCGGAGGATTGCCCGAGTGGGCGCGTACATCGAGCCCCAGAAGCGCAACACAAGCGGCGTCATCACCACCGAGAGCACAGTGGAGGCAGAGCTGATGCTCACCGACAGCACGGTGTTGCCGCGGGCGAGCTGCACAAGAAAGTTGGAGATGTTGCCGGCTGGGCAGCTAGCGATGAGCATCATGCCCAACGCGATGCTTGGTGCCGGGCGAATGATCAGCACCAGCAGGAAGGTGAGAGCGGGGAACACGAGATAGTGCCCGGCGAGTCCAATCAGCACTGGTCGCGGATTGGACACCACCCGCTTGAAGTCGTCGGCACGAAGGTCGAGTGCCACGCCAAACATGACGACCGCGAGAATGGCGTTCAGTAAGTGGAGCGTATTCGCGTTGAAGTTGAGTCTGACTGCATCGATCTCGGTCACTTGCCCTTCGGTTCCGCGTGCATTGCCTTGAAGTGAATGAGGCCCGGCGCCCACATGTGCACCGTGGGATTCACGTCGACGTGAATGACGGCGGGCCCGTTCGAGGCGAGCGCGCGCTCAATCGCGCTGCGAAGTGCCGCGGGGTCGTTCACACGCTCGCCGTGGGCGCCCATGGCCTGCGCGACCTTCGCGAAGTCGATGTCGCCGAAGTCCGTCCACATGTTCTCGTTCGCGTCGAGCCGCTTCTTGATGAGCATCTTGAGCGGCCGGAGGGCGATGGACTGCGTCATCTTCACCATGCCCCACTGCTTGTCGCAGAGCACCAGCCAGACGATGCGCAGCTTGTGGCGCACCGCGCTCTCGATCTCCTGAGGGTGCATGCCGGCCGCGCCATCGCCGATGATCACGGCCACCGGAAGGTCTGGCACGGCCACGGCGGCGCCGAGCGCCTGGCCCATGCCGGCGCCGAGCATTCCCATCTTCATGGTGGAGAGAAGTCGCGCGGGCGGCCGCGCGTGGGAGTAGAACATGGCCCACACCGCGGTATTGCCGCCGTCGGCGACGATGGGGCTACCGGCGGGGAAGAGATCGCGAACCAGCGCTGGCACATGTGCCGAGTGCACTGGCGAGTTCCTGTTGGCGAGCGCTCCGTCGAGTTTGGCCTTGTAGCGCCGGATATGTGTGCGGTACTTATCCAGTCGCTCGCGGCGCCGGGTGTGGCTCATCTCGGCGCGGCGCGCCGTGAGTCGCGCGGCGAGCGCTGCTATAAAGACGCCGACGTCGGCCTGCACGGCCACGTCAGCCGGCCGGTTGGCACCGAGCATCGCCGCGTCGATATCCACCTGAACCGTGCAGAGTTCGGCCGGTGCACGCCAATAGGGCGCTTTCCCCCACCAGTCCGTTTCGCCGAGCCGCGAACCGAGGATGAGCAGGGCATCCGCTTCGTTGCGAACGAGCGTGTTGAGCTTCACGTGCGTCATCGGAATCGCGAGCGGCGAATCCTCGTCGAACACTCCGCGTGCAGCCCAGCTCGTCGTCACCGGCGCCTCGAGCAGGTCGGCGAGTTCGCGGAGCGCGGCCGACGCCTGCGCGTGTACCACGCCGCTGCCCGCGTGAATCACCGGCAGGTCGGCGCGGAGCAGCAGGTCTGCGGCACGCTCCACCTCGGCCGGATCGGCGGCGAGCGGCGTGGTGCGCCGGTACTGCGAGGGCTTCCAGATAGCGACGTCGGCCTTCACGTCGCCGTTCATCACGTTCTCGGGCACGTCGAGGTGCACCACGCCCGGCCGACCGTCCCAGCACTCCCGGAGTGCAGCGCGCATCAGCTCCGGAATCCGCTCGAAACTCGGCACCGCGTGGCTCCACTTCGCGAAGGAGCCGACGACGGCCTGCTGATCGAAGCCTTGATAGGTTCCGGTGCGGAGCGGG
>JANOTV010000279.1:0-4218 GCA_031416495.1 Gemmatimonadota bacterium | reverse complement strand
TGAGTACGGTGTAGCGACCGCGGGGCGTTCACTCGATCGCAAGATGAATGACCGCGAACGCCCCGCTCGCATCTGCGCATGCGTTCGCAGCAGAAGCGCAGTCCGTTATGCGGGCAGCAGTGTCATGATCGCGCGAATCGGAACAGCTCATCGAAGGACCCAGCGTCTGCAGCCCTCAGCGCGGCAAGTAGTTGTCTCTGAGCGCTGAGTCATCTGAGGCATGCGTAGCGCCGCCCCAGCTGAAGTGCGGTCTGCCCCATCGATGAAGCAGCAGGTCCGTCGCAAGACGTGCGTGGCGACCATTACCGTTTGGCCACGGATGAATCTGCACCAAGTGGTGATGAAACCGGGCGGCAAGTTTATCCATGGCGGCCGGCCTCCCGGTGTGTGCCGTGTCGCGAGACACTGAGCACGTGAAACCTGTAGGGCGAGCCTGCCACCACATCACCGTGGCGGCCAGCCGCTTCATACCAACTAGCTTGGGCGTTAGACCGCCCTAGTCGGTACTGGCGCTTCGCCACCAATCTGGCTATAGTGTAGCCAGATGCGTTTTGAGATCATCTTGGCGCCAACCGCCGCTGCGAGCCTTCGGTCGCTTCCAGCATACGAGCGCGCGGCCGTCAAGGATGCCATCGAGACGCACCTCAGGCACGAGCCGACGAAGACGTCCAAAAGCCGCATCAAGCGCCTTCGTGGGCTCACTCAACCGCAGTACCGCCTCCGCGTTGAAGAGGTACGCGTATTCTATGACGTCACCCACGAAGAAGTCCAAGTCCTCGCGATCATTGCGAAAGCCCAAGCCGAGGCCTGGCTCCAAGTCCACGGCACCCGCGGGCCGTGAAGTCGCGCTCGCGGAAGTGAAGGACGATCTCTCCCGGTACCTCCGGCTGGCCGAGAATCGCGACATCATCATCACGCGCCACGGGAAGCCTGCCGGCGTGCTGATCGGGTTTGAGACGGAGGACGATTGGTTCGAATACCGATTGGAACACGATCCCCGGTTCGTCCGAAAAGTGAGCGAAGCGCGAGCTGACATCGCAGCTGGCCGCGGTGTGCGGCTTGAGGCGGTCTAACCAAGCGGCTGAAGCTGGCGCCGCGCGCGGGAGCATCATGAGTTGCGCCTTTGTCTTCAGTTCGGCAGCATCAATGCGTGCGCCCGCACTCCGCGGCGCAGCTAGCCGCAATTCGTTAGGCGCGCAGGAGCCCACTCGCCATGTCAGTGACGGCCAGTTAGATGCTCGACGACTTCATGACCGATCGCGTGACCCTCGTCAAACCAAACACTCGTCAAACCAAACGGCGAGAGAGTAGAGCGCGTCCGGGCGAACGTGCAACCCTCAAAGGTGTTCATTGATGACGGTAACCTCCCGCTCGAAGAGGATGACATCCTCGAGCGTACGCTTCCGAATGGAATGATCGAGCGATACCTGGTGCTCGACCGTGGCTACTTCGCCGAGTGGCAAGGCAATCCCGCGCACTATCAAGCGAAAGTGGAAAAGACGACGGCGAAGCCCCGTACACAGGGAGCGAGCAACGTCTACTATCTCAGCGGGCCCAACGCGCGCGTAAACGTTCAGTCAGTCGACACTTCGACCAATGTCGTAAACGTCAACTCCACCGAGTTGTTTGCTCAGATTACCTCGGCGATCCAAATCACCAAAAAGCGAGGCTTCTGAGGCGAACGGGACTGGTGCAGGTTCCCGGATGAGTGGGTCCGTCGCTAGGAACAGGGCGGTCAGGATGCACGGACTGGGAGATTTCGCCTGAAGAAGTTGCGACTCGCCCTGTTCGGGAAATTCAATCGGGGTCGGGACGTATGGCGCGATGCTTCACGCTGCCCCACGACCCCGCGTCCAAAACACTTAGGCAACTCTCTTGAGGCACGATGCGCCGAAATCGAAACGTGGTACTGGTCGCCCTGTTCGGAATCGCACTCGCAAGCGATGCCGACGCTCAGTCATCGGCGCGTTCATCGGAGCCCGCGAGGCTCCGCGGAACAATCGATCTCAGCATCGGCCAGGCAGACGAATCGCGCGATCCCTACATCTTCGGCGCGATCGATGGCCTGACGATGGATGCGCAAGGCCGGATCATCGTCGCCGACCGCAATGATCACAACGTCCGCGTCTTTGATGCAACCGGACGGCATCTCTACACGATCGGCCGGAAGGGAAGGGGGCCGGGCGACCTCGACACCCCGTGCTGCCTCACGATCGACAAGCATGGCATGCTGTGGATCAAGGAGAACGGGAATCACCGGTACAGTGAATTTCGCCTCGGCGCGACGGACGCGACGTTCGTGCGATCCATCAGGGGTACAACGAATAGCGCGTGGACCGCGGACCGCGTGGATTTCGACCCGAAGGGAAGAATCGTCGATCTCGGGTCGGTATTCGTCCCCGCGACGAAGACCTTCCGGATAGCACGGCTCCATATCGACTCGACCGGAACAGTGGAGCGCGACATGGTTCCGGAGCCTCCGGCCGACAGTCTCGATTCGTTTTCGTTCGCCACCAAGAGCGGAACGGCCAGTTACTGGCAGCCGTACGGCGCCAAGGCGCTACGCGCGTTCGGCGCCGGTGGTGAGATGGCGCACGCCGTGAGTTCGAACTATGCCGTCACGTGGGTCGATGCACTGGGAAAGAGGCGCGCGCTCCTGCAGCGTGCCGCGGTCGCCGCGCCAGAGCTCTCCGCGAAGGAGCGCAAGTCGACCGACGAACTGCTCGACGCGATCGCAAAGAACACGGGCGTCGCCCGTGCGAAGCTGCCACTGACGATTCCGAGCCGAAAGTCGCCGTTGGAGGCGCTCGGCTTTGATATGGACGGACGTCTCTGGGTCGTGCGATCGGTGGCGGGCGGCCAACCCGGCGAAGCGGATCTGTACGATCGCACTGGGAAGTGGATCGCCATCATGCAGTGGCCGGCTGATGTGACGATGCATGGATGGACGGTGCGCGGTCGGACGGGGATCGGCGTTGCAAAGGATGAAGATGGAGCTGAGCGCGTCGTGCGCGTGCAGTTCCGATAAAAGACCCGACGGAATTGGTGCGGTCGGTCCAGGCGGCAGCAGACGCTCGGTCGTCGCCCCGTCTGGTGCGAGTAGAGCCGCCCTATGGGGCGCATGGATACGAGGGCCGCACACTCACTCATGCACCCCGTCCAAATTGAAACTCACGTTCGCCGACCTCTCCCCCGCCGACCGCCAGCGATGGCCGAGCGCGTGAACAAGGCGTCGGCGACGTATGCGTACGGTGAGGACGAGTTCGATCAAACGGGATTCACGCGTGTGCCGTTGCACGCCACCTGGGTCATCGGTGAAGTGCTCGCGCGGCCCGGCGCGCCCGACCCCTGACTCACGCACCGCCGCTGACGGCTCGGCCGTATCATCTCGCACCGCATACGTCTATACTGGACTCGGTGACGCGGAGCGGACGTTGCTGAAACGCATGAGACTGGAGTAGAGAGGAAATGGGCAGGCGCCTGCAGTCACGCGGCGAGGAGATCGCCAACAGCATCATCCACGGTGCCGGCTTGCTCGGCAGCCTCATCGCGCTCCCCCTGCTCGTGATGGCCGGCAGCGAGCATCGCGACTCGCTCTCCCTGCTCGGGAGCGCGGTGTTCGGCGTGACGCTCGTGCTGCTCTATCTCGCGTCGACCGTCTATCACGCACTCCCCGCGAGCCGCGCGAAGCGAGTGTTCCGCGTCATCGACCACTCGGCGATCTACCTGCTGATCGCGGGCACGTACACGCCGTTCACCCTCGGTGCACTGCGCGGGCCGTGGGGATGGGCACTCGCCGCGACCATCTGGGCGCTGGCGCTCGGCGGCATCGCGTCCAAACTCGTCGTCGGCTTCAGGTATCCGCGGCTCTCCACCGTGCTGTACGTGGGGATGGGCTGGATGGGCGTGCTGATGATCCAGCCGATGCTGACGCACATCGCGTTCGCCGGCGTTGCGTGGCTGCTGATCGGCGGGCTCTGTTATACCGGCGGCGTCGTGTTCTATGCACTCGATGCGAGGCTGCGATACGCCCACGCCGCCTGGCATCTGTTCGTGGTGGCGGGGAGCGGCTGCCACTTCCTCGCGGTGCTGCGGTACTCGGCGTCCGGCATGGTGTGACAGGGCATGGATCGCTCCGCTTCCATCGTCGACATCGGCGCGGGGGCCTCGACTCTCGTTGATGGTTTGCTGGCGGCCGAGTACCAGAACATCACGGTG
>JANOTV010000278.1:0-1954 GCA_031416495.1 Gemmatimonadota bacterium | reverse complement strand
CCAACCGTCCGCGAAAGCGGGTCAACTCCAACTGAGCGTCGATCGTGCGAGCACGGTGATCACATCGGACATGACTGGCCTCCGTATTGGCGTGGCTGGCGCGCCTACTCAAGCATCATGTTGTGTAGCTTCTCTTCGCCGTGTTCAGTTGATGCGATAAGAGTAGCTACTTGATCTTTTGTCCACATAGCTCAATATGCTATGGATGCTTGCAGTCGAAATGCTTTATCTGACAAATGGCGTAGTATAACATTGCTACACGCGTCAACCCCCACGATCACTTGTGTCAAGCGCGGATAGAAGTGTCCCCTTCGCGGGGCGGATAGAAATGTCCCCTGGTGGTTGATGGTTCCTTCGACAGGGCATTCGGTCTAGCGGGGTGCAGCAGCATGGGAGCGTTTGGCCTGGGCCACCCACTGCGTATGCTGCTGGTTCCACGGGTGATCCGGGCGGTTGCGTCTTGCGGGCACAGGTGCGGGCACAGGTGCGGGCATCGGTGGCGCAGTGGACGGCGCAGCGGGTGTGTGCGCGCGCGCCGCCGCCGTCCGCGGCGCTGCCGGGGTCCACTCACAGCGCCGCGCCTGCCCATCGCGAGCGATGTGCACGACGCGCACGCGCCCATCTTCGGTCTCGCGTACGAGCACCGGGCTCTTTGCCGGCACCCGGCCGCGCGCGGCGCGATCGAGCTGCAGCGCCTGCCCGTGGTACTGGACCACGTAATCGGCGCTGACCACGCGCCGCTCCTCGAGACAGAAGACCTCGTCGTCGCTCAGGTACCGATCCCGGACGCGGTGGTGGTCCACGGGACTCGCCGGTCCGACGGCGAAGCGGGCATTGTGCTCGGGCAGATAGCTCGTGGTCACATACCGGTTCGCGGCCGCGTCCTCGCACAGGCCGAGGAGCCGCATCTTCTTGATCAGCCGGTCCTGCTGCGTGGCGTGATTCCGCTCGACGCGCCCTTTCGCCTGGGCGCTGGCCGCACCGATGATCGTGATGTCCAGCTTCTGGCACATGCGGCCAAAGTGCGTGTACGCCACGTCACCGCGCGTGCGTTCGTTCGACGTGGGCTCCCGCTTGTAGACATTCTTCCAGTCGGTGTAGAGCGCCCGCGGCACGCCATACGCGGCGATCCACGCGCGCAGCACCCGGACCGCGGCCCAAATCGTCTCCTCGTCGCCGAAGCGGAGCAGCGTCGTGCTGGTCGCATCATCGACCATCGTCATCACACAGCTCCGATGGCCGGCGCGCGGGCCGCGCCCTTCGAACCAGTCGTGAAAGCTGCCGTCGAGCTGGACCAGCTCGCCGAAGTGCGCGCGTCGCGCACGCCGCACGTGCGGCGGCGGCTGGCCGCGCCGGGTGCGACTCCACAGCCCCGCCCCGCGCATCCAGCCGCGCAGGGTCGAGCGCGCGACCAGCACGCCATGCGCCGTCCACAGATGCTCGGCCACCAACGTCGGCCCAAAACGTTGCCCGGGTCCTTTCGCCACCGTGCCCCCGTAGTACGTGCGGATCAGGTCCAAGACGGCGGCGCGCTCGGCCTCCGCCAGCGCGTGATTCGACCGCCGCCCCACATTGCCGTGCACCAGGCCAGCTCCGCCGCGCGCCCGAAAGCGCTGCAGTAAGCGCTTCGCCTGGCGATAACTCACGCCCAGCAGCGGGACCGCCGCGCGCAACGTGATCTCCTCCCCCGTCACGCGGGCCAAGACGGATCCTCGGGCAAACTCCTTGCGACTCATGGCTGTCCGCTCCACACCGGCCTCCTCGAGAGGCCAGTAGGTTAGGGGACAGTTCTATCCGCGCCACAAGGGGACATTATCATCCGCATACAACACCAAAAGGCTCCACTATTGACTTCTTCTGCGCCGCACCCCAAGATTGCTCATGCGCCGCTCGGTCGAGTCGCTTGAGAGGTTGGTACGCCGGTACTCGCCGGCCGAGAGCAGCCGGCCGTTCG
>JANOTV010000277.1:0-3220 GCA_031416495.1 Gemmatimonadota bacterium | reverse complement strand
GAGTTTTACTCTCTGCCCCTACACGTCGCGCTTCCGAACTGCGTCGCACCCAGGCAGGGCGGGATGGAACCGAACATCCGCGTGGGCTCGAGGATGGGCGTCGCAGTGGGCCGGGCGCGCGCGACCTCCTCTCGGTGGCGTTGCAGTACGGGAACGCCTTCGCGCGCGGCTATCAGGCGGCGGCGCTCAAGCCCGCCGACGCCTTCGGCGACCCCGACGTACTCTACCTCATGGAGGACATGGCGACCGGCGAGATCCGGCTCAGCATCCTCTGGGAGTGGTTGCACAAGGACGCCCGTTTCACCGAGCCCGACGCGATCACCGGCATCGCGGTGGGCGACGCACTCACACCGGCACTCTTCGAGCGCCTGCTCGCGGAGGAGTACGACAAGCTCCTCCACGCGACCGATCGCGACGTGCATGACGACTCCAAGGGCACCACCCTCCCGATCGCGCGCGCGATCGTCGAGCGCTACGTGCGGAGCCCGATCAAGGCGCCGTGGTTCGTGGACCTGCTCAATCTGAATCTCGACGATCACGACCTCAGGCGCGCGAAGGCCCGCATCGACGCCTTCATGACCGCCTTCGCGCGGGACGGCACGCGGCTCACCGACACGATGGACATGGTCATCACCTGAATGGGGAACGCAATGGGGATCGACAACGAAGTCGAACAACTCCGGGCCTGGTTCGCGTCGCCGCGCTTCCGCGGCATCACGCGCGTGCACACCGCGCGCGAGGTCATCGAGCAGCGCGGCACGATCCGCGGCGACTACACCGTCGCGCGCGACGCCGCCGAGCGGTTCTACGAACGGCTCCGGCGACTCTTCGAGCAGGGCAAGAGCATCACCACCTTCGGCCCCTATTCACCGGGCCAGGCCGTCGCGATGAAGCGGATGGGCATCGACGCCATCTACCTCGGCGGCTGGGCGACGAGCGCCAAGGGATCGGTGCATGAGGACCCCGGTCCCGACCTCGCGAGCTATCCGCTCAGCCAGGTCCCCGACGAGGCCGCGCCGATCGTGCGGGCACTGCTCACCGCCGACAAGAACCAGTTCTATGCGCGAGCGCGCATGACCGAGGCCGAGCGCAACGCGACCCCCGAGATCGACTTCCGGCCGTACATCATCGCCGACGCCGACACGGGGCATGGTGGCGACGCGCATGTGCGCAATCTTGTCCGGCGCTTCGTCGAGGTGGGCGTGCCGGGCTATCATATCGAGGACCAGAAGCCCGGCGCGAAGAAGTGCGGGCATCAGGGGGGCAAGGTGCTCGTCGCCGAGGACGAGCAGATCAAGCGCCTCGTCGCGGCACGGTTCCAGCTCGACATCATGGGAGTGCCCGGGCTGATCGTCGCGCGGACCGACGCCGAATCGGCGACGCTCCTTGATGGACGCAGCGACGAGCGCGACCAGCCATTCATCCTCGGTGCGACGCACCTCGGTCTCCCGACGTTCCGGGCCGCCTTCCTCGCCATCCTCCGTCGGATGCGGAGGGAAGGCATCGAGGAACTGAGCGGGCACGAGCTCTATGCGATCTGCGCGGAAGAGTACGCCGAGGCCGATGCCTGGCTCGCGCGCACGAGCCTCGACCAGCGGATCGACGCGGCCTCCTCCGAGCACCGCGCGGGTGCGCTCGGTGCGGACGCAGCCTTCGACATGGTCTTCGAGCGATTCACCGACGTCTGGCGCGCCGAGGCCGGGGTGGCGACGTACGCGGAGGCCGTGGCCGCAGCGATCGATCTGCGGGCCGCAGAAGCCGATCAGCTCCCGATCACGAAGGCGGCGTGGCTCGAGTTCGCCGCGCGCGCGCCGTGGTACCAGGCGCGCGAGAAAGCGCGATCGCTGTGACTCGCCGTCGCGTGGGACTGTGAACATGTGAAGACGCCGGATGGCTACTACCAGGTGCGTGGCGGACTCGAGTACGCGATCGCCAAGTCGCTGGCCGCCGCACCGTTCGCCGATCTCCTTTGGATGGAGACCAAGAGCGCGAACCTCGGCGAGGCGAAGAAGTTCGCCGACGCGATCCACGCCCGTTTCCCGGACAAGATGCTCGCCTACAACCTCTCGCCGTCATTCAACTGGGACACGACGGGGATGAACGACGAGGAGATGCGGCTGTTCCCGGAAGAACTCGGGAAGATGGGCTTCGTCTTCAACTTCATCACCTACGGCGGCCACCAGATCGACGGGCTCGCCGCCGAGGAGTTCGCGGCCTCCCTGCGCGAGAACGGCATGCTCGCGCTCGCGCGCGTGCAGCGGAAGTTCCGCCTGCTCGACTCAGGCTACCGGACGCCGCAGACGCTGGTGGGCGGGCCCCGCGCCGATGCGGCGCTGTTGTCGATCGCCGGCCGCACGTCGACGACCAAGGCGATGGGAGAGGGCTCGACGCAGAAGCAGCACCTCGTGCAGACGGAAGTGTCGCCGAAGCTGCTCGAGGACTGGCTCGAACGCTGGCGTGTGCGTCACGGCGTCGCGGGCACGCTCAAGGTGGCGCTGAAGCCGCACACCGCGGGGAGCGAAGTGCTCGAGCTCTCAGTCCTCAGCGGTAGCGGGGTGAAGGCGGCCAACGTGGCCTTCGCCGCGATCCTCGACCGTCGCGGGCGCAGCATCCTCTCGGTGCGCGACCAGAACAACTTCGACGTCGCGTTGCGCAACAAGCGGCTGCTGACGCTCACCCTGGTCTTCCTGCTGCATCGTTACAAGGTGGACTCGGTGCACTTCGTCACGCCGACGGACGACAACCGGCGACAGGCGGAGGGAATGCGCTCGCATGGGATCTTCAAGACCGTGCAGCTCGAGATCGGCGAGATCATCGTGGCCGAGGTGGACACCGCCCGCATCAAGGAGCTCGTCGGAATGGACCGGAAGGCGCTCGATGCGTTGATCGGGGTGACGGCGGCGAAGTGAACGAGCCACCACCGCGTCACGCGCCTCGGCGGCTGGCAACGATCATCCGGGCTGCGGTGAGGTCCTCCTCGAGCCGTCCGCACATGATCTCACAGAGCGCGAGTACGTCATCGTCCGCGAGCGCGTAGTAGACGAAGAGTCCCTTGCGCGTGCGCGATAGGAAGCTTGCCGCGTGCAACTGCTGCAGATGCTTGGAGAGGTTGCCCTGCCCGAGGCCCGTCTGCTTCACGAGTTCCGTGACCGTGAGGGGGCCGTGTTCGAGGGAGTGGAGAATGGCGAGGCGTGCAGGCTCGGAAAGCGCGCGGAAGCGG
>JANOTV010000276.1:0-6071 GCA_031416495.1 Gemmatimonadota bacterium | reverse complement strand
AACGACGACGGGCGCCGCGAGTGCCGCGCCCGGTTCGCCCGTCTGGCCGCCACCTGAGGAGAGCACGAGCGCGTTCGCCGCGCCGGCCGTGACGCCGAACACCGTGGACGTCGCCGACGCGAGACCGCTCGCCGACGCAACGACGGTGTAGCCGGTCCCCGCGCGCTCGAGCCACCAGCCGCTGAAGGTTGCGACGCCGGCGACCGCGGTCGTCGTTGCGGTGCCGCCGACCGTCGCTCCGGTCGCATTGGCTCCGAGTGAGAGCGTGACCGTTCCGGTGAACGGCGTGTAGAGTGCGTTCGCGGCCGTCCGTGCCTCGACGATGAACGACGGCGCCACCGCGACGCCCGCCGTGTGCGTCGGCCCGGGCTGCTGCGTGATCACGAGCTGCGTCGCGTCCACGAACGTCGCGGTCGCGTTGATCACGAGGTTCGGAACGCCCGCGCTGCTCACGGTGACATTCTGCGCGCCCGCCGCCCAGCCGAGCGTCCAGCTGAACGTTGCGGCGCCGGCTGCATCAGTGACCGTCGAGGCCACGGCGAGCGCGCCCGCGCCCGCAGTCACTGCCATCGTGAGCGGAACGGCTGTCATGACCTGTCCGTCCGTCGCGATGGCACGGACAGTCACCGAGATGGTGGAGCCACCCGGTACCGACTGCCCCTGGCCTGCGACCGCCGTGAGCGAGGCGAGGCGCGGCAAGATGCGAACGATGCCGGTGTCGGCCTGGCCGGAGAGCGTCTGCGCGACGACCCGCGCGAAGACGCGCGGCGTCAGGGTGAGACCACTGCCCGCGCTCGGCGCCGTGATCGTCGCGCGAGTCGGATCGAGCGAGCGGAAGGCGATCGGCGTCCCGCTCAACACCGACCCATTGGCGGCGCGCGCGACGGCGGTGAAGGTGAAGGGATCTCCCACGATCGCCGTGACGGTGTCGGGAGAGATCGCGAGCATTGCGGCGTTCGCTCCGATGCCGACGTAGAGCGGCACGACGACGATGGGAGCGGGTGCCGTGCCACCGGCGCGCGTCGGCACGACGAGCACCGGCTGCGGACCGGCGCGGAAGATCGTGTCGCCGGTGACGGTTATATAGGAAAGCGTCAACTGCAGCAGCTCGCCGGAGACCGGTGCGTCCGGCGCGATGGCGATATCGAACGTGGGCTGCACCGACGCCGCTCCCGCGGGGAAGGGCACGGTGCGGTCGAGCGCGATGCTCCCGTCGGCTCGCGTGAACAGCACGCGCACACGGTCGAAATCCACGACGCCGGCTGAGAGCGTGGCGAATTCCGTTATGGAGGCAGGGAACTGCGTGTCGAATGAGAGTCCGCGCGCGAAGCGCAGGTCGGCGCCTTCAGGGCCAGTGACCTCGCGGCCGCAGCTGAGCAGCGAGAACATGACGGCAGCGGCGATGGGAACGACTCGCCGTGCGTGGTCAGCCCGAGTGCGGTGAGGGCGCATGAGGGCTCAAGCATACGACGCAGCGAGCGATAGCAACAGGGCGCAAGTCACATAAGGGGTCGGAGGGTTGAGAATGGAGGTGTGACGAGGGACACAGGTCCCCATCACCCCTCCCTCCCTTCCTCCCCCCCCTCCCTCCCCCCCTATCTCAAGCTCACCGCACCGCGTTCGGCACCGCGCGCGCCGCCTTCGCACACTCGCGCCAGGTGCCGGGTTCGCCATTCCGTCCGCCGGGGAGCGGGTTCATCACGTCACGCGGCATCCGCTCGGGATCCTCGCTCGCCATGAATGCCAGCATCGCGACCAGCGTCGCGTTGTTCTTGATGTCGGACTCCACGACCTTGTCATAGGTGTCACGGTCGGTGTGCCAGGTACTGTTGTTGTAATCCCAGCTCAATGCACCGAGGTTGAAGGCCGGCGCCTTGTAGCAGACGAAGCTGGCGTGGTCCGTGCCGCCGGTCGTCTGCGTGCTCGTCGGCTGGAAGCGGATCCACTGCGTGATCTCGTTCGGCAGCTCGGCCAAGTACTGCTCGAGTCGTGCCGCGGCGCCCGGAAACGGGCCGGCGGTCATGCTCACCACGCGACCGGTGCCGTTGTCCTGGTTGAACAGCGCCTGCAGGCCGCTCACCACCTGGGGATGATCCTCGCTGAACGCGCGCGACCCGTTCAGGCCCTGCTCTTCGCCATTCCAGTGGCCGACGATGATCGTGCGCTTCGGGTTCGGATATACCTGCTTCAGGATGCGCATCGCCTCGAGCATCGTGATGGTGCCGGTGCCGTTGTCCGTCGCACCCGACGCGGCGGACCACGAGTCGAAGTGCGCGGAGAGCACCACGTACTCCTCCGGCTTCTCGCTGCCGCGGATCTCCGCGATCACGTTGCCGACCGGACGGGTGCCGAGCAGCTCGCTGTCGGTGAAGGCGCGCACACGCGGCGCCTGTTTGTTCTGCGCCATGCGGAAGAGCAGCGAGTAGTCCTCGCAGCCCACCGCGAAGGACGGCACCGTCTGCGTCGGCGAGCCGAACACCTTGTTCACGCCCGGGGAGCCGGAGAACTGCGCGGTGAACACGGCGAGCGCACCGGCATCCTTCAGCTTGAGCCACACGTTGCGGCCACCGCTCATCGCGACGTTGGTCTGGTTCCAGGCCTGCTGCATCTCCAGCTGCGCCGCCGTCACGCGCTGCACCTCCTCCGGCGTGCCGAACTCCTGCCACTGTGCCGTCGAACGGCACGACAGCCGCGGAACACTCATCAGGAAGATCTTGCCCTTCACGTTCGGCAGCCAGGCGTCGAACTGCTCAGGGGTGCTCACGTCGGCGGGGTAGGTGACCACCTCACCTTCCACCGGGCCGCCCGCGGTGCCCGGGCTCCATGCCAGCGCCATCGCCTCGAGCGAGCGCACACGCGGGGAGACGAGGTCCACATGCGAGACGCCACGGTTCCAGCCGAGCCAGGTGCCGTACTGATGCTTGCGCGCGCTCACGCCCCAACCCTGATAGATCTTCATGAGCCAGTCCAGCGCCGCATCGGACTGCGGGGACGCCGTGAGGCGGCTGCCGAGCGGATCGAGGAGCACCTGCGCGAGCGACATCGCCTGCGAACGGTTCATGCCTTCATCCCAGAGGCGATTGATCGTCGCGTTGGTCGGCGCGTCCTTGCGGATGTAGGCGCCGCGCTCGGCGACCGGGATGGGCGTCGCCATCGCATTGGGTGCCGCCTGCGCACCACTGCTGGGCGGCTGTGCCACGAGAAGCGTCGCCAGCGTGGCGAGCATGATGACGAGGAGTGAACGAGAACGCACGAGCTGCTCCTTGATGTGTTTGAAAGGACTTTCCTACAACTTCACCGACAGGCCGTCCGCGAGCGAGGCGCGGTACGCTTTCCATGCAGGTAGTACGCCGACCAGTGTGCCAGCGCCCAGGACGACCACGAGGTACGTCCACTCGGTGATTCCGAGCGGGCGGGCCGTCAGGGAAAGTCCGAAGTGTGCTTCCACCGGCCCGCGCGCGAGCGCGATGCCGAGATACACCATCACGACGCCTGTCGCCGCGCCGAGCGCCGCGAGCATCCCCGACTCGAGCACGAGCAGCGAGACTATCGTGCGCGGCCCCGCGCCCACCGCGCGCAGGATCGCCATCTCCCGCCGGCGCGATTCGAGCGAGGCGTAGAGCGCGACGCACATGCCGAGCAGTCCCACGATCACCGTGAAGCCCGCCACCACGCGCAACCCGACCTCGGCGTTGCCGACGGTCTGCCAGAGCTGTCCGAGTGCAACGCCCGGGATGATGGCGGTGAGCGGATCCACCCGGTCCTCATTCATCTCTCGCTGCAGCGCGAGTGTCTCGAAGCGGTTCTTCGTGCCGACCAGGAACGCGGTGATCGGTGGTTCCTCGCCCTCTCCCTGCGCGACGGCCGGCGGTCCCATCGCCAGTCCGCCGCCCGACAGCTCGGCGTCGTGCATCGCCTCGAGGCCCGTGAGCGTCACGTACAGTGCGCGGTCGATGGGCGTGAATGTCGGCGCGATGATCCCGCTGACGATGAATGGATGCGACTCGTGGTGGGCGAACGAGATCTCCGCCACGCCATGCGCGAGCGTCACTTCGCTGCCCACGTCGTAGCCCAGGCGCTCGGCGACATCGTGGCCGATAGCGACCTCGCGCTCGGACGCCGGCGCGCGACCGTCGGTGAACGTCACGTGCTGGTCGCGGAACTGGTATCGCGTGAAGAAGTCGGCCGTCGTGCCGATCACGCGGAAGCCGCGATGCGAATCGCCGAGCGAGTAGGGGATCGTCCACTGCACGGCGGGATGCGCCGTCCACCGTTCGTATGCCGACCACGGGATCGCGCCCGATGGCGTGCTCATGCCGAACACCGTCGAGAGCAGCACCTGCGTGGTGCCGCCGCGTGCGCCGACGATGAGATCGGTGCCCCGGATGGTGCCCGAGAAACTCTGTCGCACACCGGCGCGCACATGTTCGATGCCCACGAGCAGCGTCACGGAGAGGGCGATGCTGAGCACGGTCAGCGCGGAGATGAGCAGCCGGTTGCGCAGCGACTGCGCGGCGAGTGAGATCAGGAACATATCGCGACTATGCCGACATGACGGTGGACTCGACCTGCGCCGCTCGGTTCACCGCGCCCAACGCGACCGTGCGCCCGAAGCGCGAGGCCAGCGAGAGGTCGTGGCTCACGAACACCAGCGCGCTCCCCGCTTCGTCGCATGACGCGAAGAGCAGCTCCAGGAACCGGTCGCGGCGGTCGGCATCGAGCGCCGACGTCGGTTCATCGCACACGATGAGTTCCGGGGCGCCGATCAGCGCGCGCGCGACGGCGACGCGCTGCTGCTGACCGACGCTGAGTGAGGTCACCGGTTCATCGAGCAGCGAGGTGATCTCGAGTCGATGCGCGAGATGCTCGGCCTGTGCGATCGCCGTCACGCCACCGAGCCGCGCGCGTCGCGCCTCGGACAACCGGCATGGGAGCGTGATGTTGTCACGCACCGAGAGGTACGGGATGAGGTTGAACATCTGGAAGACGTAGCCAAGATGCTGGGCGCGGAAGCGGTCACGCGCGCCACCCGAGAGCGTGGCGATGTCCTCGCCGAGGATGCGTACGCTTCCTGCGCCCGGCACGAGCACGCCGGCCAGCAGGCCGAGCAGTGTCGTCTTCCCGCTTCCGCTCGGTCCGTGCAGGAAGAGCCGTTCGCCGGCGTAGACGTCGAGCGATGCGATGTCGAGCACGACCGGTCCACCACGGTACGCGAAGCGGAGGTCCCGCACCTCGACCGCGCGGCCGACGAGGGGACTCACTTCCCTGTGTACGGCTTCATCGTGAGCCCTTCGATGGTGTAACCCACCTGGCCATACGGGCTGTCGTAGTTGGTGATGCGCAGCGTTCCTTCCATCCACACGGCGTCGAAGAGCGCGAGCTTCACGCGCTTGTTGCCCACCATCTGGACGAAGGCCATCTGGTTGGGCGGTGGCGGTGGCGTGTGCACGCAGGCGCCGTAGTACGGCACGAGCAGGAACTCCGCGCCTTCCTCATCGGCGTCGTCGAGCGGCACGATGAAGCCCGGCATGCGCACCTTCTGCCCATCGAGCTTCTTGAGCGTGTCGGTGGAGGTGCCCTTCACGTAGTCGAGGCCCGCGAGCACGCGCCAGTCGATGGAGATCGGCGCGCTCGATGCCGCGGCCGTCGTCGGTCGCTGTTGGGCGTCCGAGGGTCGTGCGGCACCTATCGAGAGTGCCGCCGCGAGGGCGACGGCGGTCGGTACGGTTCTTGGGATGCGCATCGCTCAGGTATCTGTTTGAGGACCCATGGTTCGGGCGTGACGTGTCCGTGAAAATTACTCCGCGGCGCTGCCGGACGTTGAGGAGCGCGCGTCATCATGCTGTTCCACTCGGGGCATGGCGCGTCACTGAGGCGCGTCACTGAGGCGCGTCACTGAGGTTGCTGTCGCCGAATCGCGACGGTATACTTTTGTGAACGAAATACATCATCCGGCGCCTAGCCACTCATGGTGGGGCGTCGGCATTTTTCTACACCCTGCCGTCACGCAGATTCCCGAGGGTCGCCCGATGATCGAGGCGCTCAAGAAAAGACTATCGGACGAAGTGGAG
>JANOTV010000275.1:0-4914 GCA_031416495.1 Gemmatimonadota bacterium | reverse complement strand
ACCTTGAATGCTCTTGCTCGGTACATGCCGGGCTCCCGGAGGAGGGATGAAAGGGACTTGATCGGTGGTGCGCCACGAATCTATGGTATGGCACGGATCGCACCAGCAAATGCCAGCACCCTAAGTTGTTGCTGCGTAACGCTTGTACGTAAAACATCCCATATTTGTGTCCGGAATCGCGGACACGCTGTGTCATCCCATCACGGTGTGACTGACTCAGATAGATTCTGCTACTGCCCGGCCAGACACCCACTCCACTTCAGCCCCTCCCAGTCATGCCCAGCGACATCATCGACTATCGGATCGTCGGCGACGACATGCAGGCCGTGATCGTCACGCTCGACCCGGGAGAGGCCGTGATGGCCGAAGCCGGATCCATGATGTACATGGAGGACGGCATCGAGGTGGCCACGACGCTCGATCCGAACGGGACCGGGAACGGTCTCTTCGACAAGCTCGTTGGAGCCGGAAAGCGCATGCTCACGGGCGAGAGCTTCTTCATCACGCTGTTCGGGAACGGTACTCCGCATCGGCGCGATGTGGCATTCGCTGCGCCGATGCCGGGAAAGATCTTCGTTGCCGACCTCAAGCAGTGGGGCGAGTTGATCGCGCAGAAGGACGGATTCCTCTGCGCGGCGCGGGGCACGGACATCGGCATCGCGTTCACCAAGCGGATCGGTGCGGGCTTCTTCGGTGGTGAAGGATTCATCCTGCAGCGCCTGCGCGGCAACGGGCTCGCGTTCCTGCACTCGTGCGGCACGCTCATCGAACGTGAGCTCAAGCCGGGCGAGGTGCTGCGCGTGGACACCGGCTGTCTCGTGGCGATGCAGGCCAGCGTCAGCTACGACATCGAGATGGTAAAGGGGATCAAGACGATGCTGTTCGGTGGCGAAGGACTCTTCTATGTGAAGCTCACGGGGCCGGGTCGCGTGATCCTGCAGACACTGCCGTTCTCGCGGCTCGCGGAGCGGGTGGTCGCGCACGCACCGGGACTCTCGCGCAAGCGCTCGGGTGCCGCATCGCTCATCGGATTCGGAGACCGCGGTTGATGGCGACGTCAAAGCACGTGCCTGCGGTGGCGCGCGTCATCACGGGCATCACAGCCGGCGTCGCGCTCACCGCAGCCCTGATCGTGGGCTTCGTGCCGATCCGCGGGCTGCCGGCCATCGGGCCGCTGCTCGACCCGACGAACGGCATCTGGGCGGTGGCGCGCCATGCGGAACTCCCCGCATCGCAGGAGGTCGCGATCTCCGGCGTGACCGGTGAGATCGACGTGCGCTTCGACGATCGTGGCGTGCCGCACATCTTTGCGTCCACCGAATCCGATGCGTACCGCGCGCTCGGCTGGGTGCATGCACGCGACCGCCTCTTCCAGATGGAACTCACTCAGCGCGCCGTGGCCGGCACGCTCACCGAACTCCTCGGCGCGCGCGTATTGCCGCTCGACCGTGAGGCACGGCGCCAGGGTCTTCCCGAGGCCGCCGAGGCGAAGTGGGCGGCGCTCGACTCCGGATCGCAGACGAAGTCGCTCGCCGAGTCGTACATGGCCGGCGCCAATGCGTACGTGACCGGCATGAGCGCCGCGGAGCTGCCGATCGAGTACCGACTGCTCGGCCGCACGCCGCGCGTCTTCGAGCCGCAGGACATGTTCTACCTGCTCACGCGGATGTCGCTCACGCTCGCGTGGCAGGACAGCGAACTGGAGCGCGGCGCGATCGAGGCGCTGGTGGGAGAGGCGGCGACAGAGGCGCTCTTCCCCGTGAACGCGCCGATCCAGGAACCGATCGAGCCGGTGCCAGGCCGGGCGGCCGCGCGATACGGTGTGGTGCAGTTCCCCGCCCCACACCATGCGAACGCGCAGGCCGTCGTCGAGGCACGACGCTGGATGGAGACGCGTCGCCTGTTCAGGTCGACGGAGCAGCTCACGCGCGGCGAAGCGGTGGTGGGAAGCAACAACTGGGCGGTCGCTCCGTCGCGCAGTGCGAGCGGTCATGCGCTGCTCGCTGGCGATCCACATCTCCAGCTCACGCTGCCGAGCATCTGGTACGAGGCGCATCTCGTGGTGCCGGGCGTGCTCGATGTGTACGGCGTCACGCTGCCGCTCGCGCCGCTCGTGCCGATCGGATTCAACCGTGACGTCGCGTGGACAGCGACGAACGCGGGCGCCGACGTGATGGACTTTTACCGCGAGACGGTGGATGACACCACCGCACCGACCAGGTACCAGGTGGATGGCGAGTGGCGCGCGCTCACGGCAACGGTGGAGCTGTACCGCGACCCGAGCGGCAACGTGGTCGGCACCGACACGCTGTACCGCACCCATCGCGGTCCGATGCTCCGGTCGCCGATCGGTTTCGTGTCGATGCGCTGGACGGCGCTCGAGATCTCCAATGAGGGCGATGCCCTGCGACGTGCGGCGACCGCGACGAGCGCGGCCGACTTCTTTGACGCGATGAAGGATTTCCGGGCGCCCGCACAGAACTTCCTCGCGGCGGACCGCGGAGGGCACATCGGCATCCGCTCGACGGGCAGGTATCCGCTGCGGCCGGGCAATGGCCGCGGCGACAAGGTGTTCGACGGTTCCAGCGGCGCGAGTGACTGGACCGGCGACTGGGAGCTCGGGCAGTATCCGCAGTCGATGGACCCGGCGCAGGGGTATCTCGCGAGCGCCAACCAGCAGCCGATCGATCCATCGGTGCGTCCGGGCTACCTCGGCTGGGACTGGCCAAGCCCGTGGCGCGCGATGCGCATCAATGAGATCCTGCGCGCCGATGACCAGATGACGCCGGAGAAGATGCGACTCGCGCACACCGATCCGACCAGCGAGTTCACGGGACAACTCCTCACGCATACACGCGCCGCCGTCGAGCGCGCAGGCATGCGCGGCACGGTGACGGAGGCCGCGTCGCTGGCGATGGAATATCTGGACAGGTGGGACGGCCGGTTCGACGTGGACAGCCGCGGCGCGGTGTTGTTCGACCAGTTGAACAGCGCACTCACGCGGCGCACGTGGGACGAGTTCGTGCCGCCGGGCGAGAGCAGGCGGATCGCGACACCTAGCGCCGCGATGCTCGTGCGACTGATGCAGGATGAAGGCTCCGTCTGGTGGGACGACCGCTCGACGACCGACATCATCGAGCGTCGTGACGATGTCTTGCTCGCAAGCCTCGCCGATGCGTGGACCACGGCGCGCACGCAGTTCGGCAATGATCCGGCGGCGTGGCGCTGGGGCACGGTGCGTCGCATGACCGTGAACCACCTGCTGCACCTGCCCGGCTTCGGCCGCGACTCGCTCGAGGTCCAGTCGGGACCCGGCACGTTGTCGCCGTCGGAATCCGGCGGCACATTTGGCGCGAGCTGGCGGTTCGTCGTCGAACTTGGCCCCGAGATCTCGGCGTGGGGCACGTACCCCGGCGGCCAGTCGGGAAATCCGCTCTCCACGCGGTATGCGGACCGCATCGGCCAATGGCAGCGCGGCGAGCTCTCGCCGCTGCGCGTGCCGCGCACCGCGACGGACCTTCCGGACTCGCTCGTGGCAAGTCGGCTCATCCTGAGGGCCGCACGATGACCACTCGGAGATTCGCGGAGATGGTGATCGCCGCGGCGATCATGTCACTGGGCACCTGGCTCATCGGCTGGTGGACGGTGCCGGTAATCGCTGCGGGGTGGGCGGCCGTTCGACGCGCCGATCGCTCGCTGCCGCTGGCGGCGGGCATCACGGCAGCGATCTCGTGGGCGGCGCTGCTCTACCTGCCGTCGTCCGTCGGTGCGGTGCAACACCTCGCGCAGGTCGCAGGGATGGCGATGGCGACGGGACCCGGGCCGCTGCTCGCGCTGACGCTCGCGTATCCGGCATTGCTCGCGGTGAGTGCGGCATCGCTCACGCGCGCGCTGTTGCCGCCGCAGAAGGCCTGACCGCCGATCATCACCGCCTGACCGCAGGCGATCAGTCGACCAAGGGAGACGGGCGAACGTCTACCCTGCCGACTCCTCGAAGAACGCCTCGAGCGCCAGCCGGAAGGGCACCGGAAGGGCGGCAGGTCGCGCGGCGTGCAGAGCCTCGCCATACTTCCACAACCCCGATTGAAGTTCCGATCCCGAGACCGTTCGGACGCCGCAGCGCCATGCGTTCCTGTCTCCTCTCCCGTTCAGGACCGACTTCGTTTCCGCTGCTGAGGGCTCGATAGCTCGAGGCACGCCCGGTCCGCGCGTTTTCTTCCCCCCGAGGACTGTCCCCCAGCCGCGTTTCGATGCAAAATGCGAGAAGCGCTTCCCGTGGGTAGATCCGGTCCGGTCCCCTGCTTCGTATCATGTAGAAAAACGATCACAGTTCCCAGAGGCTGACCCCTCACTCAGATCCAACGCCATGCATACGACTCCCTCCCTCCACTCTCCGCCAGCCCCGGCAACGCCTCGACTCATGAGGCCGTGCAGCCCGCCGCCGCACCAGTGCCCGTGATCGGACAGGTCAAGCTCGCCGCCCTAGTCGTGTTCAGCGTGCTCTGCGCCATCCTCGGACTCCAGGTCGTCCATGGTGGCCTGCAACTCGGCGTACTCTGGTGGCTCCCGGTCATCGCCGTCGTGGGATACGTCTTGGCCGATCTCGTCTCAGGGATCGTGCACTTCCTCGCCGACAACTTCGCCGAGACCGACACGCCGATCGTGGGGCCGGCCTTCGTGCGCCCGTTCCGCGAGCACCATACCGACCCGACCGGCATCGTGCGTCACGGCTTCGTCGAGACGAACGGCAACAACGTCATCGTCTCCCTCCCCGTGATCCTCCCGGTCATCCTCTGGGTGCCGATCCAGTCCAACGCGATCGCCTGGGCGGTCGGCGCGTTCACCTTCTTCTTCATCCTCGCCGTGTTCCTAACCAACCAGTTCCACAAGTGGGCGCATGAGCCGGAGCCTTCG
>JANOTV010000274.1:0-8134 GCA_031416495.1 Gemmatimonadota bacterium | reverse complement strand
GATCCGTCATCGCCTCGAGGGCGACACCGGTGCGTATGCGCAGGCCGCGGTCGAACAGCGCGCGCACCTGCGCTGGCTCCTTCACGTCCGGGCTGCGCAGCAGCTCGACGGCCGAGCGCTCGCGCTTGACGCGTGGTGTGCGACGGCGCCAACTGGCGAAGACGAAGAGCAGCGGCGCGAGTGCGCCGCCTAGCGCCCAGAGCCATGGCCACGGCAGTGCCACGAGCACGCTGCCGTCGAGCGACGGACGGATGGACAGCGCCGCCCGCACACCGGCGCTCGCTGCGCGCTGCGGAATGGTGACGAGGTCACCGGGCCGCACGGAGATGGTGATGGGCTCCGTGCGCGCGCCCGGGTAGGCGCGCGCGATGGGATCGAAGAATTCGTAGGTGATCGACGGTACGGTGTGCCGTCCCTGCGTCCGCGGCGTCACGAGCCAGGTGTATTCCTTGAAGCCACCGAGCGTGGTCGGCGTCGAGTCGAGCACGACGCGTTCGTCCTCGGGCACCAGGTGAGCCCAGCGGATCGAGACCACCGGACGCGGCAGCAGCGTCGCATTGCCCACACCTTCCACGCGCACTGTGAGCACGAACGGATCGCCGACGCGCGCGTCGGCGGCAGCGACGCGGCTGCTCGCCCTCCATCGTCCGACGGCGCCGGTCCAGCCTGCTGGCCGGCCCGCGGTGGGCGGTTCGATGGCGACGAACGAGACGGTGCCCGAGCGCAGCGTGCGTTCATCCTCTCGACTGAAGAAGCTCGGGCTCTGCGGCAGCGAGTAGGTGAGCCGCGCGGCGGCGATATTGTAACGCCCCGGGGTGAGCGGGAAGATCGCACGGCGGAACACATGCACTTCCGGTCCTTCGCCGCCCGGCCGTGCTGGCGGCACCGGCAAGTCGTACACGAGCATCGATCGCGCCTCTGGCAGAACGAACTCCGGGTTCCGTCTCAACCGCTGGCGCACCTCCGGCGGAATGGTGACCCTGAGTTCATAGCTCGCCTGCTGTCCGACGTAGACCGTGTTGGGACTCACGCTCACACGGAAGCCGACATCCTGCGCCGCCGCGACGCTGGGCGCGATCGCCATCACGAGGGCGATGCGCCTGATCACCAGTCACGCTCCCCGGCCACGCGCTGCGCACGGTTCCCGCGCTGCCGTCGCGCCTGCGTCTCGCGCTCATCGCGCGCGGCGGATTCGAGCAACGCCTCGGCCTGCTGACGCGACATCTGCCCCTGCGATTCCTGCGGGCGCGGCGCACTCGCCTGCGGCGTCGGCGGTTGCGGTCCGCCACCCCCGCCTCCGCCACCCTGATCGGGCGCACGAAGAGCGAGCTCATAGTTCCACTGCGCGTCGCGATCGCCCGGTCGCTCGAGCAGCACGTTGCGCAGCACGCGACGTGCGTTCCGGAGCGCCGTCGTGCGCGACTCCCCGTCAGCGCGCAATCCGCGCTTGAGATACGCGACGCCGACGTTGTAGAGCGCGCGCGTGCGCACGGCGGGATCGGTGGCGAACGCGGCGCGATCGAGGGCGTCGATCGCCGCATCGAGGGAATCCGCCGCGAGCAGCGCCGTGCCAAGGTTGTAGAGCACGATGGGCCGACGATCGCCGCTCGCGACGACGCCGCGATATCCGCGGATGGCCGGCAGCAGACGGCCGTTGCGATGATGCTCGACGGCCTCACCGAGTGGATCGCGCTGCGCGTCAGCGGAGTTGACCGGCACGAGCAACGCCGCGCCCGACACGAAGAGCATGAACGCCGGCACCATCGACGCCCGTACCACATCCGAGGAACGGCGCCTGAGACGAAGCCCGCGCCTGAGCCGGCCGCCGTCCGCGAGCCATGCGTCGAGCAGCAGCAGGATCACCGCGAGGCCGACGAGCCACTGGAAGCGCAACGGCCGCGTGAGACGCTGCTCCTCCTCGCGGGTCGCCGCTTCGAGGTTCGCCAGTGCGCGTCGCACGCGAGTGCCCTTGTCCGTCGCCTCGGCGGGGATGAACTCGCCGCCGGCCGCATCGGCGAGCGCTCGCAGCAGCGTGTCGTCGTACCGCGTGACAACGACATTCCCGGACTCATCGCGCTTGACCTCGGTGCCGCCGCGATCGAGGAGCGGGATGGGCGCACCACCGGGCGAGCCAAAGCCGACCGTCACGAGCAGGATGCGTCGGCTCTTCGCCTCGGCCGCGATCGCGAGTGCCGCCGCACGATCATCGAACGCCTCGCCGTCGCTCATGATCACGAGCGCGCGATCGGCGCCACCCTGGCTCACCGAGAGGAGGTCGAGTCCCTGGCGCAGCGGCGGTGCGATGGCGCTGCCCGCCGTGCCGACCACTGTCGGATCGAGGTTCTCGAGGAACAGTTCGAGCGCGCCGTCATCGTTGGTGAGCGGCGAGAGGATATAGCTGCGACCCGCGAACGCGATCAGCGCGACGCGGTCACCCGGCGCGCTGGCGCGGAATCGGCGCACCTCCTGCTTCATGCGCTCGAGCCGGCTCGGTCGTTCATCCTCCGCCAGCATGGACAGCGACACATCGAGCGCGAGTGCGACATCGATGCCATCGGAGTCGATGATCGCGCTGCCCTCGCCCCAGCGCGGTCCCGCAAGCGCCGCGACGAGCAGTGCGGCGGCGAGACCGAGACGCCAGGCGCGCGCACGCGGCCGCGTCGAGACGCCGGGAGGGCCGAGTCGCGCGAGCGCCGCCGGCGATCCGAAGCGCGCGAGGCGCTCCTGCGTCCGCTTGTAGCCGCCGAGCACGGCGAGCAACGCGATGCCCACGACGATGGGCAACGCCGCCAGCACCCACGGCAAGTCCATGAACCGCGTCATGGCAGCGGCCGCCGACGCCAGAGCAGCAGCATCTCCAGCGCGAACAGCAACACCGCCGCAGCGAGCGGCCACATGTAGAGCTCGGTGAACCTCACGTAGCGCGTGGCGCGGATCGGCGCACGCTCGAGTGCATCGATCTGTTCATAGATGCGCCGGAGTGCCTGCGCATCGCGCGCCCGGAAATAGCGTCCGCCAGTCTGGCGCGCGATATCCTCGAGCAACGCCTCATCGATGCGCACCGGACGGTTCTCGTAGCGCAGGCCGAACACGCCGCGTCCGACCGGCACGGGCGCGACGCCCTCGCTGCCCACACCGATGGTGTAGATGCGGACACCGAGCGCGGCGGAGGCCTGCGCCGCAGTGCGCGGATCGATCGCACCGCGATTGTTCTCGCCGTCGGTGAGGAGCACGATGACCCGCGAGCGTCCGTTCGCATCGCGCAGGCGGTTGGTCGCCGTCATGAGTGCGGTGCCGATCGCTGTGCCGTCCTCGAGCTGACCGGGCTGCAGGTTGTCCACCGCGGCGAGCAGCACGGGATAATCGAGTGTGAGCGGAACCTGGGTGAGCGCCTCGCCCGCGAATGCGACGAGTCCCACCTCGTCCACGCTGCGGCCGGAGATGAACTCCTTGATCGTCTCCTTCGCGACCTCGAGGCGATTGCTCGGCTGGAAGTCCTCGGCGAGCATCGAACTCGAGAGATCGAGCGCGAGCAGGATGCTGATGCCGTCGCCACGAATGGTCTCGGTGCGTGCGCCGGCACGTGGCCGCGCGAGTGCGACAATGGCCAGTACGAGGGCAAGGATCCGCAGCGCCACGAGGCTGCGCGCCGCCCACTGACCGCGACGCGGCCCGCGAGCGAGCAGTTCGACGCGCGCGTGTATGAGGGCCGGCGGGCGACGCCTGCGGCGCCACCAGATCCAGAGGATCAACGGCACGAGCGCGACGAACGCCCATGGCGTGCCAAAATCGAGCGCCCCGAACGGCAGCCGGATCACAGCGGCCGCCTGCGGATCTTCCGCTTTTCCTTCACCGCCTGCGACGCGCGCCGCGCGACGATGGCGGTCTCGACGTCCTGCACGATCGAGCGCGACTCGTTCGCGATCGACGTCGCCTCATCGGGGCTCACCTTCGCGCGCGCGAAGGCGATGGGCTCTCCGCGGATGAGCAGGTCGATCACGCGTTCCGGCAACACCGGGAGATCCGCGCCGACGAGGGCATCGATCATCTCGCTCGGCGTAAGCGACGGTGTCGCCTGAGGGAAGCGGCGAGACAGGTAATCCCGCAGGATCGCCACATGCATGAGCGCGAAGCGGCCCGGCTCTCCTGCGTCGAGCAACCCGAGCGAGGCCGCATGACCGAATGCGTCGTGCGCGAGCGCGGCGGCGTCCGGTCCCGGCGCCTCGACCTTTGCCCCCCTCCGGCGCCACGCCCACCAGGAGAGCACGCCGATGAAGGCGAGGACGCCGAGCGCCAGCAGCACACGCCACCAGCCGCTGGAGACCTCGAGCGGGGGACGCGCGGCACGCGGCACGCGGAGCGCGGTGTCCGCGGGCAGCAGTGAGCGGATGCGGATGGTCGGCATCGTCACGGGGTAGCGCTGCGACCGCCCGCTCGCAACGACTACGATGTCGCCGAACCGCAGCGCGCGCGCGCCTGTGTCCCACGCGATCATGCGATAGACGGCGGTACGGTCGATCATCGACGACGTCGACGCGTCGCGCAGCGCGCGCGGATCGAGCGGCTCGATGCCCTCCGTTGAGTCGGGAAGCGGCGGGAACGTCACCTCGCTGCCGAGCGGAGCCCGCACCCGCAGTTCGATGGTGATGGGCTCACCGATCGCCGGCGCCTCGGGCGCCACGCGCACGCTCACCACGGGCCCGCGCGCGACCGAACGCGTCACCGTCGCCTGTGCGAGCGCTCCGCTCGCGAGGAGCATGAGGGCAAGCACCGATCTCACCAGCCTCGCACTCATCGGCGGCGCGCCCGTGTCTCGCGCGTGCGGAAGAACCGAAGCAGCGGCTCCACGTAGCTCCGCTCGAGCGGCACCGCCACCTCATCGACCGCGAGCCGTCGCAGCAGCGACTGCCGCGACGCGGTCTCGGCCCTGATGCCGGCGGCGTACTGCGCACGCACTGCGGGATCGCTCGTGTTCACCTCGAGTAGCCGCCCGGTTTCCGCATCCACGAGCCGCACGACCCCCGCAGCGGGCAGCGCACGCTCCGCGGGATCGTCGAGCACCACCGCGACCACGTCGTGCCGCTGCGAGAGACGCGTGAGCGGTTTCTCGATGTCCCCGCTCACGAAGTCGGAGATCACGAACACGATGCTGCGATGGCCGAGCAGCCGCGCGGCGTAGTCGAACGAAGCGCCTAGGTCGGTGCCGCGCGCGCCCGGCGGCCAGGCGAGCACGTCGCGCACGAGCCGCAGCGCATGACGTCGGCCCTTGCGCGGCGGCACCACATGCTCGACGCGATCCGAATGCAGCAGCAGCCCCACGCGATCGTTGTTGCGCGTCGCCGTGAGGGCGAGCACCGCGGCCAGCTCGGCGGCGATGCCCTGCTTGTCGCGGTCACCCGCCCCGCCTCGGCTCGAGCCCGAGCAGTCCACGAGCAGCATCACCGTGAGTTCACGCTCCTCGACGAAGCGCTTCACGAAGAGGCGCCGCATGCGCGCGCTCACGTTCCAGTCGATCGTGCGCACTTCGTCGCCCGGCTGGTATTCGCGCACCTCGGCGAACTCCATGCCCATGCCCTTGAACACCGAGTGGTATTCGCCGACGAAGCGCGAGTTGACGAGCCCGCGCGTGCGCATCTCGATGCGCTTCACCTGCCGGAGGATCTCCGGAGGCACGGCGCCGAGCTGGCGCCTCTCCGGCATGACCGACCGGGTGTCGCTCATGAAGCGCGCGTGATCAGGGCGCGGGGACGGCGGCGAGCACGCGAGCGATCACTTCATCGCTCGAGACGTTCTCGGCCTCGGCCTCATAGGTGAGAAGCACGCGATGGCGCAGCACGTCGGGCGCCATCGCCTTCACGTCGTCGGGCGAGACGAAATCGCGCCCGCGGAGATACGCGTGCGCACGCGCGGCCTGCGCGAGCGCGATGGTCGCGCGCGGCGAGGCACCATACTCGACGAGCGGCACGAGGTCGGCGAGGCCCGCCGCTGCCGGTTCGCGGGTCGCGTGGATGAGGTCGACGATGTAATCGACCAGCCGATTGTCGAGGAAGAGACCGGCGATGCGCTGGCGCATCTCCATCAGGTGCACGGGGTCCGCGACGGCCTTCACCGGGATGGGCTCGCCGCCGGCCATGCGCCGCATGATCTCGCGCTCCTCATCGCGCGTCGGGTAGCCGACGCGAAGCTTGAGCATGAAGCGATCGACCTGCGCCTCGGGCAGCGGATAGGTGCCTTCCTGCTCGATCGGGTTCTGCGTCGCGAGCACGAGGAACGGCTCGACGAGCGGGAAGCTCGTGCCGCCGATCGTGACCTGCTTCTCCTGCATCGCCTCGAGCAGCGCCGCCTGCACCTTCGCCGGCGCACGGTTGATCTCGTCGGCGAGCACGATGTTCGCGAAGATCGGCCCGCGTTTCACGGAGAAGGTCGCCGTCGCCTGGTCAAAGACCTGCGTGCCGATGACGTCGGCCGGCAGGAGGTCGGGGGTGAACTGGATGCGGCTGAAGCTCGTGCGCACCGTCTCGGCCAGCGTGCGCACCGTGAGCGTCTTCGCGAGACCCGGCACGCCCTCGAGCAGCACATGTCCGCCCGTGAGCAGCGCGATGAGCAGGCGCTCGACCATCGCGTGCTGGCCGACGACGCGGAGCCCGACCTGTTCAAGGATGTCATTCGTGAGTGCGCGATCATCGGACATCTGCGACATCAATCGTTCCCCGAGACTGTCTTGGTGAGTGCCAGCACGACATCGCGCTCCTTGGCAGTGAGCGGGCGGTACTGCCCCGGCTCGAGAGCGCCCAGCTTGACCGGACCGAACGACGTGCGCACGAGACGGAGCACCTCGAGACCGACGGCTTCACAGAGGCGGCGCACCTCTCGGGTGCGTCCCTCGCGGATCGTGAGCCCGAGTTCCCACGTGCGCGACTGCAGGCCCGGCCGCACTTCCACCTTCTCCGGCGTCACGAGCCCGTCCTCGAGTTCGACGCCGGCGCGGATCTCCGCGGCGGCCGCCTTCACCGAGCCGCGCACGACCGCGAGGTACGTGCGCTCCACCCCCGTGCTGGGATGCGTCAGCAGGTGGGCCGCGTCGCCGTCAGTGGTGAGGAGCAGCACGCCTTCTGTCATGTAATCGAGACGCCCGACGTAGGTGAGGCCCGGCTCGGGCGGAATGAGGTCGAACACCGTCGGCCGCCCTTCCGGGTCGGAGTGTGTGGTGAGCACACCGGTCGGCTTGTGCAGCACATACCACTTCATCGGTTGCGGCAGCGCGATCTTGCGTCCGTCCACGGCGATGACGTCCTTCGCCGGATCCACGGACTGACCAGTGCGAGCCACCGCGCCATTCACTGTTACGCGTCCGGCCGCGACGAGTTCCTCCGCCTTGCGGCGCGAGGCGACGCCCGCGCGCGCGAGGGCGCGATGGATCCTCATCGCGTCGTCGCTCATGCGGTCTGCGGCGCACCGGCCGCTGATGCTTCGTCGGATACTGCGGCCGCCGACGGCGCGTCGCGCCGGAGCGCGATCGCGAGCTCGTCGACGCGCGGGAGCTCTTCCAGATGACGCAGCGCGAACTGCTCGAGGAACTGCGACGTCGTGCCGTAGAGCAGCGGACGCCCGAGCCCTTCACTGCGACCGACCACCTCAATGAGGCCACGCTCCTGCAGGGTGCGCAGCACCCCACCAGAATTGACACCGCGAATTTCCTCGATCTCCGCGCGACCGACCGGCTGGCGATAGGCAATCGTCGCGAGCGACTCGAGCGTCGCGGCGGATAGCCGTGGCTGACGCTGCGCAACCTGCGCCCGCTCGACTGCCGCCGCATAGGCCGGACGGGTCAGGATCTGCCATCCGCCAGCGAGCTCGAGCACTTCGACCGCATGTCCGTCAAAGTCGTAGTGCTCACGCAATTGATCGAGTGCGGTGCGCACCTCGGCCGACGACGCGTCGGGGTCGAGTGCACCCAACTCCTCGAGCGTGAGCGGGCGGATGGCCGAGAAGAGTCCGGCCTCAAGCAGTAGCGACAGCGGCGTCAACGAGCTCACGAGCAACCACCAGGTTTCCAAAGGGAGCGCCCTGCTGGATCCGGCAGAGCCCGCGCTTCGCGAGCTCCAGGATGGCGAGCAGGGTGGACAGGACGTCC
>JANOTV010000273.1:0-1927 GCA_031416495.1 Gemmatimonadota bacterium | reverse complement strand
ATCTGACCGTCGGTCGCCTCAATCCCTTCTTGTTCACGTTCGCCGACCGGCAGATCGATCGCGCCGGAATCCTCGAATTCGGCTGGCAGGGGTACCGTGTCTCCGAACTGCGACTCCGCGGTGCCGGAGGCGCGTCGGTGCTCGAGTCACCAAATCGCGCGCGGCTCGGCGGCACGACATCCGCGCTCGAGTTGCACGGGGTGCTGCGCGGGCGCCTGTACTATGGCGCGGGCATCGCGCAGGGTGCCGGGTCCGGCGAGGACGACAACAACGCGCGGAAGGACGCCTATGTCAAGCTGCGCTACAAGTGGGGCGGACTGCGCCTGGACGGCAGGTACGAGGACGGCAGCGGCCCACCGCCGGGCGGGGACGGGCAGCGCTGGGATCGTGCGTTCATCGTGGAGGGATTCGGCTACGCGGGCGAGGAGCCGGTCGCGGCTGCGGTGGGCGACCGCTACCGCGGCGTCGGGGCGAACGCGCGCATCCTTCAGGGGCCGCTCGACGTCGGCGTGGGCTTCGTCGCGCGTCGGGACGCTGATCCGTGGGGGACGGGCGCTGAAGCGCAGATGCGCAGCCTCTTCGCCAAAGGGGAGTACTACGCATGGCCCTGGCTGGGACTCTCGCTCAAGCTCGAGCGGTTCACCGCCGACTCGCGCGAGGCCAGGGAGGCGGGGTACACGCGCGGGGCGGAGGATCGCATATTTGTCGCGCCCGGCGTGATCGCGCTCCTGCGGCAGAATCTCCGCTTCGTGGTCGAAGGGGACCTTCGCGCGCGCGACCGCGAGGCGGCGGACCGCGGTGTCGCGCGGCCACGCGGCGTCTGGATGCGACTCGATGTCGCGTTCTGATCGAGGACCCGTCAGGTCGGGTCAGTGCCAGTCACACCTGGGACACGACGCGTCACACGTGCGCCGTGGCATGCGCGTCGGGTGACGACGCGCGTGCGTGCAAGTCACTGACTGACAACGAGTTGTCGCAGGGTGGATCCGGGGCCTCGACTGGCACGGGGTATGCTCATGTGGTTGGTACGAGGCGTGTTCCCTACGCCACCGCATCTCAATCGATATCATTGTCATTAACCTGACCCTTCGGAGTTATTCTATGTCCCGTTCCATTCTGGCCACGCTCGCCGCCGCTCTTGTCCTCGCCACCGTGCCCGCCGGAGCGCAGGGTCCGAACCCAGGCGCCAGCGTGATCGAAGTCAAGATGATCGACATCTCGCCCACCGAGTTCGGTTTCTCCCCGGCGAAGATCACCGTGAAGCAGGGCGATGTCGTGCGCTTCACGCAGGTGAAGGTCAATATGCACAACGTCGAGTTCAAGGGATTCCCCGTGGGCGTCAACCTCGGCGACCTGCTGATGGGTCCGTTCATGATGACGGTGGATCAGGTGCACGAGTTCACGATCGACAAGCGCTTCGCCCCCGGGACCTACGACTACGTGTGCACACCGCACGTCTCGATGGGGATGAAAGGCCAGATCATCGTAGTAGCGAAGTAACGAACGAAACCGTCCATGCGCTCCCTCGTGTTGCGCCTCCTGCTGGTGACCCTCGTCGTCGCGCCTCTCTCGGCGGCACGCGCTCAGCGTGCGCCCTGCTGCGAGAACCCGGCGGCGATAGGCACACCGGCGGTGCGTTCGCTCGTCTGGCCCAACGACTCGGATGAGCCGGCGCGCATCGCGTTCCGAGCGACTCTCGCGTCGGAGCGCGACATCGGCAAGCGGCAATCCGGGTTCGCGCGGTTCCGTGCGATGCTCGAGGGGACCAGTGAGTCCCTCACGCCGGTGAAGCGCCCGTTCGACCTTGTCGTCTCGCCGGATCGTCGCGTCTATGTGACCGACGGCGCTCGCTCGCAGGTGCTGGTCTTCGATCCTCGCAAGCGCTCCGCCACGTACTTGGGGACGACCGAGCCGGGAAGCGGCGGCA
>JANOTV010000272.1:0-2763 GCA_031416495.1 Gemmatimonadota bacterium | reverse complement strand
GAAGAGGAGGGGCGCGGTCTCGCCGGCGATGCGGGCCACGGCGAGAAGAGAGCCGGTCACGATCCCGGGGAGTGCGGTGCGCAGCACCACGACCAACGTCGTGCGCCAGCGTGTGTACCCGAGCGCGAGCGCGGCCTCGCGCAGCGAGTCGGGCACGAGTCGCACCAGCTCCTCGGTCGTGCGCATCACCATCGGCACCATCAGGAAGGCGAGTGCGAAGGAGCCCGCGAGCGCCGAGAAGTGCTTCTGCGTCGCAACCACCCAGCTCCAGGCGAGCAGGCCGACGACGATGGAGGGCGTGCCGTTGAGGACATCGGCCACGAAACGGGTGACCGTGGCCAGCCGCGTCCCGCGATATTCGCTGGCGTAGAGGCCGGCCGCGACGCCGATCGGAATGCCGACCAGCGACGCGGTGCCCACGATCATCAGTGTGCCGGTGATCGCGTGCGCCACGCCGCCTCCCGTCTCCCCGACCGGTGCGGGCCGGTTCAAGAAGAAGGAGAAGGAGAGCGACGACGCCCCCTCGATGATGAGCGACCCGAGGATCAAGAAGAGAGGCAGGACCGCGAGCAGCACGGCCACGCCCATGAGCGCGACCATCAGGCGCGACTTCCCGCGGCGGAGCGCGCGGCGTGAGATCACGTCCCACCCCGACCGCGCGAGACGCGCCAGATGAGGAGTCGGGCGGCCGCGTTGACCACAACGGTCACGCCGAAGAGGAGCAGGGCCATGTAGATGAGCGCCGACTCATGGATCGGTCCGCCGGCCGCGTCCGCGAACTCGTTGGCGATCACCGCGGCCATGGAGTATCCCGGCGCGAAGAGAGAGGCCGAGACCTCGTGCCGGTTTCCGATCAGCATCGTGACCGCCATCGTCTCGCCGAGTGCTCGTCCGAGCCCGAGGATGACCGCGCCGATGATCCCCGACTTGGCGTAGGGCACGATCGCCGTGCTCACCGCCTCCCAGCGCGTGGCACCGAGCGCCAGCGCCGCCTCACGCTGTCCGCTCGGCACGGCGAGGAGTACCTCGCGCGAGACGGACATGATGAAGGGCACGATCATGATCGTCAGGATCAATGCCGCCGCGAGCACCGAGGGCCCGTAGATCGGACCCGAGAAGATCGGGAGGAACCCGAGGTGCGCCTCGAGGAACGGGAAAGCGGTGCGCTGCAGGAAGGGGATCATGACGAAGATCCCCCAGAGTCCGTAGACCACGCTCGGGATCGCCGCGAGCAGCTCGATCACCGTCGCGACGGGCCGCCGAATGGACATCGGCGCGAACTCGGTCAGGTAGATCGCCACGCCCAGCGAGAGCGGGACTGCCATCGCGAGCGCGAGAAAGGAGGTGAGCAGGGTCCCGAAGATCGCCGGCCAGGCACCGAAGTGCCCCGCGATGGGGTCCCAGGTGGAGGAGACCAGGAATTCGAAGCCGAACTTGGCCACCGCCGGCAGGGCGCCGCGCGTCAGCTCGAAGAGCAGCGCGAAGAGCAGCAACGGGATCGTGCACGCGGCGGCGATCAGCAGCCACTTGAAGACCGAGTCCCCCCAGGATGAGCCAAACAGGGACTCGGCAGTGCTGGTCTCGGGCGCGCGCGTCGTGGGATCCGGGGGCGGTTCCATGTAGACATGCACAGTACCATCCCCGGGTCGCGGGGTCGTCACTTCCTTCGTAACGGATGCGTCACGGACTACTCGATCACTGCACCCGCTGCTTTGAGCGTGGCGAGCCTCGCCTTGACCAGTTCCAACACCGACGCGGGGAGCGGAGCATAGTGGAGCTCGGACGCCATCGCGGCCGCCTCGGGACCGGTCATCCAGGTCAGGAATTCCTTGATGGCCTTCGCCTTGTCGGCATCGGGCAGGTCCGGGTGGATCAGCAGCCAGGTGAACGATGCGACCGGGTAGGCGTTCGCACCCGCCGCGTCCACGATCGAGACGCGGAAATCGGTGTCCGGCGGCAGCGCGATCCCCGCCGCCGCCGCGCTCACGCTCTCGAGGGTCGGCGCGATGAAATTCCCGCTCTTGTTCTTGATCGCCGCGTAGGGGAGGTCGTTCGCGATCGCATAGATGAGCTCGACGTAGCCGATCGTCCCTTCGACCTGCTTCACCTGCTGCGTGACGCCCTCGTTCCCTTTCCCGCCCAGACCCACTGGCCAGTTCACGGACTTCCCGTGCCCGACCTTGGTCTTCCACTCCTCGGAGACCGTGCTCAAGTAGTCAGTCCAGATGTACGTGGTGCCAGAACCGTCCGAGCGATGGACCACCAGCAGGTCCTTGTCCGGGAGCGTGACGCCGGGATTGAGCGCGACAAGCTGCGGGTCATTCCACTTCTTGATCTTGCCGAGGAAGATGTCGGCCAGCGTCGGCGCATCGAAGCGCAGTTGCGTCTTGCCGAGCGAGGGGAGGTTCCAGGTCACGGCATTGGCGCCGAGCACCGTTGGGATGTGGTAGACCGCGCCGTTCATCGCCGCGATCTCAGCGTCGGTCATCGGTCCGTCGGTCGCGCCGAAATCAACCGTGCCTTCCGTGAACTGCTTCACACCGGCCCCGGAGCCGAGCGACTGGTAGTTCACCTGGTTCCCGGTCGAGCGGTAGTAGGCGTCGAACCACTTGGAGTAGATGGGATACGGGAAGGTGGCGCCGGCGCCGGTGAGGGCGACCGTCTTGGCCTCCCCCGAGCCGCCGCATGCCATCGCGCCGACCGCAGCCAGCGAGGCGACCGTGAGGAGGAGCGACCGGACGAAGCCGGACTTGCGAGTGGACG
>JANOTV010000271.1:0-7693 GCA_031416495.1 Gemmatimonadota bacterium | reverse complement strand
GAGGCGTCGACACTCACGCTGATAGGCGGCTTGATCGGCATCGGCATCGGGCTCGGCGCGGGGCAAGTCGTGACACGGTTCGTCGGCATCTCCGCCAATCCGCCCCTGATGCTCACCATCGTCGCGGTGGTGGTGTCAGTGATGATCGGCGTGGTGTTCGGCGTGCTGCCGGCGCGCCGCGCGGCGCTGTTGGATACGATCGAGGCGCACCGGCACGAGTAGGCGTGCATGAGATACGGCAGGCCACGCTGCTGCGCGCGACTCACGGCCGCCAGCAGGGCACCGAGCCGTCCGAGGAATGTTCGGTGGGTCTTGATGGACTCAATCAACGGCATACTCCGGCACAAAGGTGAGTCAAAGGGTGCCTCATGAACGCGCAACCCGCTAGATTTGACCTCACGCGCCCAGAGCGCGTTTTTACTTTTTCCCCAATGCATGACCTTTGAATCTCTCGGTCTGGATCCCGCGCTGCTGCGCGCCATCCACGACCTTGGCTGGGATAAGCCCACCGCCATCCAGAAGGATGCTGTCCCCCACGCAGTCGCTGGAAAGGACCTGCTCGCCTGCGCCATGACCGGCAGCGGCAAGACCGCCGGGTTCCTCCTTCCGATCCTCAACCGCCTGCACGCCAACCCGAAGCGCGCGACACGCGCACTCGTGCTGGCGCCCACGCGCGAGCTCGCTGCCCAGGTGCACGCGGACTTCGAGGCGCTGGCCAAGCACACGAAGCTCACCGGCGCCGCCGTGTTCGGCGGTGTCGGTATGGGCCCACAAGTCGCGGCCTTCCGCAAGCACGCGGATGTGATCATCGCGACCCCCGGACGCCTGCTTGACCACCTGAGCCAGCCCGAGAAGTACGTCGACTTCAGCAAGCTCGAAGTGCTGGTGCTCGACGAGGCCGATCGGATGCTCGACATGGGATTCCTTCCGGCCATCCGGAAGGTGCTCGCGCACGTGCCGAAGAAGCGCCAGACGCTATTCTTCAGCGCCACGCTGCCGCCGCCGATCGTCGAACTCTCGCGTTCGCTGCTGCACGAGCCGGTGCGCATCAACACCGAGCGCGTCTCCAGGCCGGCCCCGAAGATCGTGCAGGCCGTGTTCCCCGTGGACGGCTCGCTCAAGGCCGACCTGCTGATCTCGCTGCTGCGGTCGGACACGATCGGCAACGTGATCTGCTTCACGCGCACGAAGCATCGCGCGAACCGCCTCGCCGACGTGCTGACGCGCGCCGGGATCCACAATGCCAAGATCCACGGCAACCGGAGCCAGAGCCAGCGCACCGAGGCACTCGGCGACTTCAAGCTCGGCAAGGTCCGCGTGCTCGTCGCGACCGACATCGTGGCGCGCGGCATCGACGTGGAAGCGCTCGAGCATGTGGTCAACTTCGACGTGCCGCACGTGCCCGAGGATTACATCCACCGCGTGGGACGCACCGCGCGCGCGGAAGCCGAAGGTGAGGCGTTCACGTTCGTCGCGCCCGATGAGGAGTCGGATCTGAAGGCGATCGAAAAGTCGATCGGCCATCGCCTGCCACGCCGCACCGTCGAAGGGTTCGACTACCACAAGCGTTCGACCGAGAAGCTCGAGGTGCCGCTCGCGGAGCGCATCGCGGCCATCCGCGCGAAGAAGGCAGAGGATCGCGCGCGTGCGCAGGCGAAGCTGAATCGCCGCACGGAGCATACGAGCCGTCAGGGCGTTCCTGCCCGTGGCGCGCCGACCGGTGGCTCGGGGCGCAGTGGCGCTCCCGCCGGTGGTGCTGGTCGTGGCGGAGCGGGCTCCGGCGGTGCACGCCGCGGTGGCGCCTCGTCGGGTGGCCATCGCGGCGGCGGGCGCTAGCTGTTCCGGCGGCTTGCAGTATCCCGCGAACCGCGAGAAGATGATGGAATCGCGTGGCAGGCAGATGGCTGATGTGCGCGTGGTGCTGACGCCGGATGACCCCGCCGCCGCGCTGAGGAAACACCGGCCGGGGCGCTCGATCAGGCCCGGGGGTCGGTGCAGAGGATCGCATACTCCTCGAGATCCCGAGGGACCCCGTCGCGGATGACTGCGCCACGCCGCCGTCCCTCGGATCGCATCCCGGCCTTTCGCATCACCTCGCCGGACGCCGGATTCTCCACGAAGTGATGCGCGTCCACGCGGTGCAGTCCGACCTCATCGAATGCGAAGACGATGACCGCCCGGACCGCCTCCGTCGCGTACCCATTCCCCCACTCGGCGCGCGCGATCCAATAGCCGAGTTCGCCGCGCCGGTGCGCGGGAGTGAGCCGCAGCGACATCGCACCGAGTAGCACACCGACGAGCGAGCCGTCGTCGCGTCGGGTGATCGCCCACGTGATGCGCTGTCCCTCCTGCCACGCGGCGGCATGCCCCTCGATCCACGGCGCGGCCGCGCCCGCCGGATACGGATGGGGGATGGTCAGCGTCCCCGCGGCGATCTCGGCGTCGTTGATCAGCGTCTCGAGCATCGGCGCATCGGAGGCCGTGAACGCACGAAGCGACAGCCGTTCTGAGCACACCTCCGGAATGGGTTTGTCCTTGGGCGCCTCGGATCCCGCTTTGGCCGGGGTCGGTTCGGTCTGCGTTCGCATCTGCGCTCTCCGCTCATGTGTGCGCATCATCCTCGCGCTGGCAGCGGTCCGTGGCAAGAGTGGGCTAGATTGTACCCATGACCGCGCCCGTGGACGTACTCGCCATCGCCGCGCATCGCGACGATGTGGAACTGACCTGCGGCGGCACGCTCGTGAAGCAGGCCTGGCTCGGGCACCGCACGGGGATCATCGACCTCACGCAAGGCGAGATGGGGACGCGCGGCTCGGTGGCGATCCGCGCCAAGGAAGCGGCAGCGGCGGCCGACGTGCTGGGCGTGGCGGTGCGCACGAACCTCGAACTCCCCGATGCGGGCATCGAGAACACGGCAGAGACGCGCCATCGGCTGGCGCGCCTCATCCGGCAACTACGTCCGCGCATCGTCATCGCGCCCGCGCCTCATGGCAGGCATCCCGACCATCGCGTTGCGAGCCAGCTCATCAGGGACGCCTGCTTCCTTGCGGGCCTCGCGAAGCTCGACGTCGGCACGCCGCCGCACCGGCCGCACAAGGTGCTGCACGCCATCGCCTACCGCGAGGACCACGAGAAGCCGACGTTCGTCGTGAACATCAGCGCGGAGTTCGATACGAAGCTCGAAGCCATCAACTGCTACGGCTCGCAGTTCGACGGCGCGACATGGGCCGGAGAGGTGCAGCCGAACGGCGAACCACTATGCGACATCGTCCGACACCAGGCGGCGCACTACGGATCGTTGATCCGCTGCCGTTACGGCGAGCCCTTCCTCACCTTCGAGACAATGCGCGCGGATGACATCCTCGCGCTTGAGGTATCGACGTTTTGAGCAACGAAGAGACTGCTGGACGCGGGGTCTCGTACCCCACCTACCTGGAACTCGAGTCGCTGCTCGCGCTGCAGACGCCGCGCAGCACGCCCGCGCATCCGGACGAGTTGCTGTTCATCGTGGTGCATCAGGCGAGCGAGCTCTGGTTCAAGGTGCTGCTGCACGAGTTCGACACGCTCATTGCGCGACTCGGCGAGGCCGATGCGCAGGGTGCGCTCGCGACGATGAAGCGCATCAACACGCTCGTGGAGATCGTGTCGCAGCAGCTCTCCGCACTCGACACGCTGCCTCCGCAGCGGTTCGCGCAGTTCCGCGGCTACCTCGGCACGTCGAGCGGATCGCAGAGCGTGCAATTCCGCGCGATCGAAGCGACGAGCGGGCTCCGTGACCCGCACTTCATGGCGGCGTTGCGCGAGCACGGCGACTTGCCCGCGCCGGTGGAGCGCGCGATCGGCCGACAAACGCTGCAGGCCCTCTTCCTCTCGCTGCTCAAGACGCACGGCACCACGATCGAGGCCATCTACACGGATGAGGAGAGCAAGCACGGGCTGCTGCAGATGCTGTCCGAGTCGCTGCTGGAGTACGAGCAGGGGTTCGCGCGGTGGCGGTTCCTGCATGTGCAGCTGGTGGAGCGCATCATCGGTCCGGACACGGGCGGCACGGGCGGAACACTCGGCGCGCGGTACCTGCAGAAGACCATCAACCAGCGGTTCTTCCCGGAGCTGTGGGCGGTGCGCGCACGTCTCTACGGCGCGCGCTGACCCGCACCCGTCCATGGATGAACGCTTGATCGACATCTCGGTCCCCTTCGACGCCGACACGCCCGAGTGGCCGGGTGACACGCCGTTCTCCTGCGGCTGGTCGTGGTCGATGGCCGAGGGTGGCAGTGTCAACGTGTCGAAGTGGACGCTGAGTCCGCATGTCGGCACGCATGCGGACGCGCCGCTGCATGTCTCACGCGATGGGATCGGCGCGGACGGGATCCCGGCTGCGCCCTTCCTCGGCGATGCGCGTGTGGTGGACGTCTCGCAGGTGAGCGGTTCCATCTCGCTCGAGCAGCTGCAGCGCGCAGGATATGAGGCAGGAACGACGCGACTGCTGCTTCAGACGGGACGATGCGTATCGCAGGGAACGTTTCCCGCAACATGGCCGTCGCTCGAGCCCGCGGCCGCACAGGCGCTCGTGCGTGCTGGCGTGCGGCTCGTGGGCGTCGACTGCCCCAGCGTCGATGATCGCGAGAGCAAGACGCTCGACGTGCACCATGCGCTCTTCGACGGCGGCGCCTTCGTGCTCGAGAACCTCGACCTGCGCGGCGTCGCGCCGGGACGCTACGAGTTGATCGCCTTGCCGCTCAAGGTGGGCGCCCTCGATGCAGCGCCGGTGCGCGCGTTCCTGCGCCCACACACGCCCTGAGTCGCGCGCGCTGATCCTGAGTCAGCGCGCGCCGTGATACTTGCGGGGCGCCGTGGGCGCCGTGGCGGGCCGCGACCACCGGCCCGACTCCACGTCGAGCCAGCGCATGTTGAGCGTTCCGTTGTACTGCAGCATGAGCGAGTCGCCATGCGGGCCGCGACTCACCTGCTCCGCGAGCAATGACGGATACGCGCGCGTCGCGACATTCGTGAGCGCGACCATGCCATCATACGCGGCCTGGTAGTCGGCGGCCTCAAACTGCACCATCTCGTCCGCGTAGCGCACGCCGGGCACGTTGCGCAGGACGGCGAGGCTCGCCGGCGGCACCACGCGCACCGCAGCCTGCACCGGCTCACGCACGCGCATCGCACGCAGGCCGCCCGCATCGGCGGACCTGAGACGTTCCACCGCGCGCCGCGCGCCCAGCGTGAGTGCGGCACGCGCCTCAGGCAGCGGACGCAGCGTCGCCGACGATGCAGAGGTCGCGGTCTTCACCGTGACGAACTCGAGCCATGGCATCGTACCCGAGAGGTCACCCGCGAGACGGTCGTCTCCCGACACCATGATGATGGGCACGCCGGCGCGCCCCCACGAGAACGCGACGAGTTCGCTCTCCGTGATCGCGAGGCCGTTCATGCGGAACTCGATGCCCATCGTGAAGGTGTGCGATGCGAAGCCGCCGCTGCCCGTCTTTGCGTGCATGCCGACGAGGACGACGCCGTCATAGACGTCCGGAGCAACGAGATCCACGTACTGCCTGAAGGGCGTGTCGCGGAGCACCTGCGTCACGCGACGATCGAGCAGATCGCGGCGCAGGTCCGGCTCGGGATTGCCGCTGCCATGGCCGTCCACCACGTCCACCTGCGTCGCGCCGCCCGCGAAGAGCCCGTCGACCACCGCGTTCACGTCGCCTGCGAGCAGTTCCTGCCCGCGCCGATACGCATCGGGATAATCGAAGTCGAAGGTGCGCCAGTCATCCTGGCCCGAGAGGCCTTCCATGTCATGCAGCACGAGGATGCGCGCGGCACTCCTCACGGCGGACGGCACCACCAGCGTGTACGGCGCCGTCGGCTGGCGCGGGGCCCACGCCGCGAGGAACACCGCACCCACCAGGACGCCCGGTAACACGAGTCGAGTTCGCATCCGGCGAATGTGGCGCTGAACGTGCCGCGGCGACAGTACCCGAGGCGCCGTGACCCGCAGCGTTCCACCCGTCGGCATCGCGTCGCAGGCGTTCACGCAGAGATTCAGCAGCACCTGATGGAGCTGCGTCGCGTCCACGCGGACGAGCGGAAGACCAGGCTCTGCCTCGAACTCCGTCGTGATGCTCGGAGGAAAGGTCCCGATGAACTGCCTGATGTCGGCGAGCAGGACTCCCGCCGCGACCTGCTCCCGCGGGCCTTCCGAGGGAACGCGCGCATTCATGCCGCGCTGTATCGCGGCGAAGCACGGCGCCTCCTAGATGCCGGGATACGCTTCCATCATCGTGCCCCCAGCAGTTCGTCCCGCGACTTCCGGCCCTGCTGAGCGACCGCCTCGTTCACATATCGGTAGCGCCAGTCGTATCCGATGATCTGGCAGCCCTCCACCATGAGATCCAGCGTCTGCAGGTTCAGTGCAGGGTCCATCCCACCTCCGCGGAAGCTCAGCTGGCCTGCTTTCGATAGGAACGGACCGACGCGGTCAGCACCACCGCTCCCGCGAGGCACAGCACGACGAGCTGCCGCGCGACATCCGCAAGGCCCGCGCCCTTCAACATGACCGAACGCACCACCTGCATGAAGTGCAGCATCGGATTCGCCTGCGCGATCCACTGCACCCACGGCGGCATACCGCGTACCGGAGTGAACAGTCCGCTCATCAGCAGGTAGGTCAGGAGCATCGCGAAGGTGACGAACACCGCCTGCTGCTGCGTCTCGGCAACGGTGGAGACCCACAGGCCGATGCCGAGCGCTGCAATGAGGTAGATGCCGCCGGCGAGGAAGATGATCGCCGGGTTGCCGAGCATCGGCACGCCGAAGAGGAAGCGCGCGACGATGAGGCCGCCGGCCAACTCGACCATCCCGATGCACCAGAGCGGGATCAGCTTCGATGCGATGAACGCCGTGCGCGACACCGGCGTCACGTTGAGCTGATCCAGCGTGCCGGCCTCCTTCTCCCGCACGATGTTGAGCGCCGTCATGAGGGTACCGACGATCGTCACCAGGTGGACGAGGATACCCGGCACCATGTAGTCGCGGTAGTCGAGCGCGGGATTGTACCATCCGCGCCGCGAGATCTCGATCACCGGCGCACGTCCCCCGCCCCGCTGCTGCGCGTAGCGCTGCAGGATCTCGCCCGCGTAGGCCTGTGTCACGCCGGCGGCCGAACCGTCCTCCGCATTGAGCACGAGCTGCAGCGTACCGCGTCGCTCTCGCGTAAGGTCGCGGTCGAACCCCGCCGGAATGGCGAGGATCGCATCGGTGGACCGGTCGAGGAGTGCGTCGTCGGCGGCGGCCATCGATGCCGAGAATTCGACCGGCACGAACCGGCCCGACGCCGCGAGTCGCTGCACCACTTCGCGCGATGCGGGACTGCGATCATGATCGACGACGTATAGTCGCGCACTCTGCACTTCGAACGTGGCGGCGTTCGACAGCACGATGAGCTGCAGCAGCGGCATCACCAGCAGCAGTCGCAGGATTACGGGATCACGCCGGATCTGCAGGAACTCCTTCACAAGCAGGAAGCGCAGCGTGCGCAGCATCAGTCGAGCCTCGCGGAGAACTTCCGCACCGCCAACACCATGAACACCGCCGCCATCGCGGTGAGCACGAGCAGCTCCTCCCAGAGATGCGCGATGCCGACTCCCTTGAGCATCACTCCGCGCGAGATGACGATGAACCAGCGGGC
>JANOTV010000270.1:0-1500 GCA_031416495.1 Gemmatimonadota bacterium | reverse complement strand
CGATGTAGGCGCATCCCACCACGAGCGACGTGAAGAGCACCATCTTCGCCGAGGCGTCGAGGTGGTTGAGCGTGATGTAATGTCTGAGGTTGAACCAGCGGCGCATCGGGATGATGATCGACCACACCATGGCGAAGCCGGAGAAGATCGCGCCCGCCACGAAGTACGGCGGGAAGATCGTCGTGTGCCAGCCCGGCACGATGCTCATCGCGAAGTCGAACGACACGATGGAGTGCACCGAGAGCACGAGCGGCGTGGAGAACGCGGCGAGGAACAGGTAGGCGCGGGCGAAGTGGCGCCACTCGCGCTCCGTGTTGCGCCAGCCGAACGACAGCACCGCGAGGATCTTCTTGCGCAGCGGGTTCTTCTCGCGGTCGCGCAGCGCCGCTATGTCGGGGATGAGGCCGACGAAGAGGAACGTGGTCGCGATCGTGAGGTACGTCGTGATGGCGAACACGTCCCACACGAGCGGCGACTTGAAGTTCGGCCAGATCAATCGCCAGTTCGGATACGGGAGCAGCCAGAAGAACTTCCACGGACGGCCGAGATGGATGATCGGGAAGAGACCCGCGGTCATGACCGCGAACACCGTCAACGCTTCGGCCGCACGGTAGATCGTCGTGCGGAATCCGGCCCGGAACAGGTACAGGATCGCCGAGATGAGCGTGCCGGCGTGGCCGATACCGACCCAGAACACGAACGTGACGATGTACACGCCCCACATGACGGGCGGGTTGTAGCCTGCGACGCCGAGGCCCTGGTGGATCTGGTACGTCCACGAAAAGATGCCGAGCCCGAGGCAGCCGATCGCCGTGAGCAGCGCGAGGAACCAGGCCTTGGTGGGCTGCAGCATGGAGAGCAGTTCGCGATCGACCTGCTCGTAATCCTTCACCGCCGGCAACTGGATGTCGGCGGAGGCGATGTTGGGACGACGCGGCTCGTTGCCCGCCGGATGCGCGATGGATGTCATGTGCGCGCCCCCTTAAGCCGTGGCCGGCGCGCCAGGCGCCGGATGGTTGACCTTCTGCAAGTAGACCACCGCAGTGAAGGTGTTGAGCTCCTTGAACACATGGTACGCGCGCCGGTCCTTTGCCCACTGGGCGACCGACCAGTGCTCGTCCGCCGCGTCGCCGAACACGATCGCGCGTGACGGGCAAGCCTGCGCGCAGGCCACCGTGAACTCGTCGGGCTGCAGCTCGCGACCCTCGAGCGATGCCCGGTTCTCCGCTTCCTTGATGCGCTGCACACAGAAGGTGCACTTCTCCATGACGCCCTTGGCGCGGACGGTGACGTCCGGGTTGAGCTGCCAGTTCAACGGCTCCGGGAAGGCGTACTGCGCGCGATCCGGTTCGCCGTAGCCGAACCAGTTGAAGTAGCGGACCTTGTAGGGGCAGTTGTTGGAGCAGTAGCGCGTGCCGACGCAGCGGTTGTAGACCTGCACGTTGAGCCCGTTCGGCGCGTGGTACGTCGCGTACACGGGGCACACCGGCTCGCAGGGCG
>JANOTV010000269.1:0-10828 GCA_031416495.1 Gemmatimonadota bacterium | reverse complement strand
CAGTCACATTAGATCTATGCTCCATCAACAGCCTTTTCGCGCGCTCGATATCGGCGTGACGCAACTCGTCGCGTTTCTTAATCACGCCGTCGAGCAATAGCATGCGCCCCTTGCCATCATAGGCACATAGGACGCGGACCTGATCGTCACGGAACTCATAAATGTCGCCGCCAACATGTTTGAAGCGCGTCGGGTCACGGAACTGTCCAGGCGGCGTATTCGCGAACCGGTCAATCGTCACCGCGATGCGGTTGAACGAACGTCGGTGACGCGATCCCACGGCCGCACCGAGAAAATCACGCGCAGGAAATGAATCGCCGCTGTCGCGTACGAAGAAGACAGAAAAATTGGACCTCGGACGAAACAAGCGTCTTCGTCTGTCTTCATATTAACCTATATGTCAAGACCCTGTTCCATACTCAGGCGTTAGTGCGAAAGAGTACGTCTATCTTATCTTATAAGTTAATATATCTGCGGCGCAAACGCACCACCTATGCCGTCACCACCTCGGCTTCCGCGTCGGCGCCTTTGGGCGTCTCGATATCCCACTCGTTCTGGCACTTGAGACAGCGGCGATAGTGACCTCGCGTCTTGGTGCGCTTCGCCTCGGCGCCCACGAAGCCGCACTCCGGACACTTCTCGAGCACCGGTTTGTCCCAGCAGACGAAGTCGCAGTTGGGATAGTGCTCGCAGCCGTAGAACGCCTTGCCGCGCTTCTTCGAGCGCCGTGCCGCGATGTCCCCGCCGTCCTTCGGGCACTTCACGCCCGTCGGCATCGACTTGGTGCCGCGGCACTTCGGGAACGTCGAGCATCCGAGGAACTCGCCCGATCGCGAACGGCGCACGACCATCATCTTGCCGCACTCGGGGCACGGATAATCCGTGAGCTGCGCCGGCACCCGCTCGCCCTTGAGCGGCCGCGTGTAGTCGCAGGTCTTCGGATGGTTCTCGCAAGCGACGAACGGCCCGAAGAATCCTCCCTTCGGCAGCAGCTTGCCGCCGCACTTCGGGCAGCGTTCCGTCTCGAGCGCGGACAGATCATGCGCCTCGCGGATAAGCGCTTCGGCATCGACGGACGCGACCGATGCGGCGAACGGCGTCCAGAACTGCCCGAGCACGTCGCGCCAATTCATCTTGCCGTCCTCGACCTTGTCGAGCTCCTGCTCCATGTTCGCCGTGAAGTTGATGTCGAACTCACGGGGGAACTGCTTCACCATCACCCTCTCCACCGATTCGCCGAGCGGCGTGGGGAAGAAACGGCGCTGCTGAAGATCGGCGTAGTGCCGCTCGGTGAGCGTCGAGATGATCGACGCATACGTCGACGGCCGGCCGATGCCGCGCTTTTCGAGCTCCTTCACGAGCGACGCTTCCGAATAACGCGGCGGCGGCTCGGTGAAGTGCTGCGTGGAGTCGATCGAGCGCACCGGCACCTTCTCGCCCTCTTCGATCGCTGGAAGCGCCTGCTCGTCCTCGAGCGCCTTGGAGTCGCCTTCCTCACGCGTCTCCTTGTAGAGCGCCAGGAAGCCGTTGAACTTCACGATCGATCCCGTCGCGCGGAACAGGTAGCGTCCGAAGTCGAAATCCACCGTCGTGGTGTCGAACACCGCCGGCGACATCTGCGACGCCATGAAGCGCTGCCAGATGAGCGTGTAGAGCTTGAGCTGCTCGGGCGAGAGATACTTCGCCACGCGGTCGGGCGTGCGGGCGGGATCCGTCGGACGGATGCCTTCGTGCGCGCCCTGGCCCGCGTCATCCTTGCCCGCAGGATACAGCTGCGGCGTCTTCGGGAGGTACTCCTCCGAATAGTTCGCGAGCAGGTATTCGCGCGCGCTCGCCGCCGCCGACTCCGCCACGCGCACGTGGTCCGTGCGCATGTAGGTGATGAGACCCACCGCGCCTTCCGCCGCGGAGAGCTGCACGCCTTCATAGAGGTTCTGCGCGAGACGCATGCTGCGCTTGGAGCCGAAGCCGAGCTTCTTCGCGGCTTCCTGTTGCAGCGTGGACGTCTTGAACGGCGCTTCGGGATTCTTGCGACGCTCGCGACGTTTGATGCTCGTCACGTCGAAGTGCTTGCGTCCCTTGAGATCATCGAGGATGCGCTGCGCACCGGCTTCGTTCGGTATCTCCGGCTTCACGCCATCGAGATGATGGAGCTTGGCGGTGAACGCCTGGCCCTCATGCTCGAGGTCGGCCGCGATGGTCCAGTACTCGCGCGGCACGAACGCACGGATCTCGCGCTCGCGTTCTACCAGCATTCGCAGGGCGACGGTCTGCACGCGTCCCGCCGAGAGTCCCTTCTTCACGGTCTTCCAGAGCACGGGGCTCGTGCTGAATCCCACCACGCGATCGAGCACGCGGCGCGCCTGCTGCGCATCCACCTTGTCCTGGTCGATCTGCGTCGCGGCCTCGAGCGCCTTGCTGACCGCGTCCTTCGTGATCTCATAGAAAAGCGCGCGCTTGATCGGCGGCGCGTTCTTGCCCTTGATCAGTTCCTTGACATGCCACGCGATCGCCTCACCTTCACGGTCAGGGTCGGTCGCGATATAGACGGCCTTCGCGGTCTTCGCCGCGCTCTTCAGCTCGGCAACCGTCTTTTCCTTGCCCGGGATGGTGACGTAGCGCGGCTCGAATCCGTGCTCGATGTCGATTCCGACGATCTGTCCCTTCTCGCCCTTCTGCTTCTTGGCGGGAAGGTCGCGGATGTGACCGACGGTGGCCTTTACGGCATAGCCGGAGCCCAGGTACTTGCCGATGGTCTTCGCCTTGGCCGGCGACTCGACGATCACCAGCGACTTGCCCGCCGCAGAGCGCGCCGCATCCTCGTCGTGCGGGATGAGCGCCTCGTCGACCGGCGCACGCCTGATGACCGCCGACAGCTTCCGCTTGATCACGGGAGCGTCGCCGTTGTCGCCACCCTTCGCGACTGTCTTCTTCTTCGTCGCCTTCTTCGCGACGGTCGCCTTCTTCGCGACGGTCGCCTTCTTCGCGACGGTTTTCTTCTTGGTTGCCATTTCTATCTATAGGGGTACGGGCTACCGAGGATGGTGGGGAGTACACCCCCTTCGGTCGCGTCGGTCGCATCAATATTATTGGTGATCAGGCGCTTGCCCGGGCTCGGGCAGTTGGAGCAGTTCGGCCGATGGCAGGCAGCTTGCCCGATGGATAGGGCAAGGTTGGGCATCCTAGTCCGGCGTCTGACCCGTGGCAAGCGCAACTATAGCATCGGCGATCTGGTCCGGCGTCATTAAATCTACCTTAACTGTATGATTTGCTTGCAGATAGGCCGCGCCGCGGGCCTCCAACATGGATTGCAGCGTCCGCACGGGCCGATGACCCGCGAGCAGGGGGCGTGACATCTGGCCGGCGCCCACCCTGGCCACCGCAACCTCCGGCGAAACCCGAAGATAGACCGTCATCAGTGATTCCTCGGGACCGAGCGCCGCGAGGTTCGCCGGGTCGATCATCCACCCACCACCAGAGGCCAGGACAACCTCGTGGCGGTCGGCGAGTGAGCGCGTGGCGGAATGCTCAAGGGCGCGGAACCCCGCCTCTCCAAGCTCGTCGAACAGCTCGGCGACGGACTGGCCCGCCTCATCCTCGACGAGTTTGTCCAGGTCCACGAACGTCCAGCCGAGCCGAGTGGCCACAAATGGGCCGACGGTGCTCTTCCCCGCCCCCGAGAGGCCGACGAGGACGATCATGCGAGCCTTCGCCGCAGGCCGGTCCACCGTCGCCTCAGCCGAGCCGTTCAGCTACGCGCGCGAGGTAGCCGTCGTAGTTGCGGCGCATCTCCACGAGCGAATCCCCGCCGAACTTCTCCGCGAACGCATCGGCGAGCACGAGCGCCGTCATCGCCTCGGCGATCACACCCATCGCCGGCACTGCGGTCACGTCGCTGCGCTCGGCGGCTGCTTCCGCGCTCGCGCCGGTCCGCAGGTCCACCGTCTCGAGCGGGCGCATGAGCGTGGAGATCGGCTTCATCGCGACGCGCAGCACGAGTGGCTCGCCCGTGGTCATGCCACCTTCGAGGCCTCCGGCGCGATTGGTGCGGCGGCGAACGTTCCCGGTGAGCACACGGCCCGGCGCGGGCTCGATCTCGTCATGCACCTCCGCTCCCGTGCGTCGCGCCGCTTCGAAGCCGAGGCCCATCTCGACACCCTTTACGGCGGGGATCGAACAGATCGCGGCGGCGAGCCGCCCATCGAGCTTCCGGTCCCACGCGACATGCGCACCGAGTCCCACGGGGAGCCCGCTCACGACGATCTCGCAGATGCCTCCCAGCGTGTTGCCCTCGGCCTTCGCCGCGTCGATGCGCTCGATCATGCGCGCTTCGGCGTCGGCATCGAGGCAGCGCAGCGCTGAGGCGTCCGCCGCGCTGTTGATGTCTGTCGGCATGGGATCAGGGCGCGCGGCATCCACGCCGCCGAGGTGCACGAGATGGCTCGCCACCGCTACGCCGAATTCCGAGAGAAGCCTTCGTGCGACCGCACCTGCCGCGACACGGGCGGTCGTCTCGCGCGCCGACGCCCGCTCGAGGATATCCCGCGCGTCGTCGCGGTCGTACTTGAGGATGCCCGTGAGGTCGGCATGCCCCGGTCGCACACGCGTGACCTGCCGCCGCCGGCCCCCGGGCGAGTCGTCCTCCGGTCGCGGCGCGGAGTCCATGATCGCCTCCCAGTTCTTCCAGTCGCGATTCGGGACGAGCATCGCGATCGGCGACCCGAGCGTCTCACCGGCACGGACGCCGGAGAGGAACTGCGCGCGATCCTGCTCGATCTGCATGCGACGCCCGCGACCATAGCCCTGTTGTCGTCGTGCGAGCTGCACATCAATGTCCGCGATAAGCAGCGGCAATCCCGCAGGCACGCCTTCCACCAGCGCGATGAGCGCTGGTCCATGCGATTCGCCGGCAGTGCGAAAGGTTATCATCGAGTGAAGTAAGAGAGAACGAGCGAGGGGCCGCAGCAAGATATCGCCGCGGCCCCCCCTTCCACCTTCAACCTTCGACCTCAGGGTCTGACCGACCGCACCACTTCTCCTTCATCAACGATATGCGGCGTCACCAGGATCAGCAGGTCTTGCTTGCGCTCCTGTACCCGCGTCTCGCTGAAGATGCGACCGATCCACGGCAGGTCCATCAGGAACGGAATGCCGCTGCGGAAGCGTGTCACCTGCGTCTGCGTGAGGCCGGCGATCACGGCCGTCTCACCATCGGCGACGAGCACTTCGTTCGTTGCGTTGCGCTCGCTGATCTCAGGACCGGCGAGCGTGACGCCGAGCTGTGACTGCTGGCGTGCCACGATCTCCATCGAGACATGGCGGTTCGCGGTGACACGCGGCGTCACCTCGAGCGTGATGCCGATCTTCTGGCGCTGGATGACGGGAGCCACGGCCTGGATCATGCCGGGGATCGACGGCGGCGTCAGCAGGAACGCGATCTCGGTGCCCGCGAAGAGTGTCGCCTTGCGGTTGTCGATGGTCGTCGTGCTCGGCTCCGCCTGCACGTCCGACAACTGCTCGGAACTCAGCGCGTCGAGGAACGACGTCAGGTTCATGCCGCCGATCGCGGTGTTGTAGATGAGCGAGAGCGCGGACGATCCGGCGAATGCCCGGCTGGCGTTCGCGACGCCGATGAATGCGTCGCCGCCAAGCACGACCTGGAACTCGCCGGGAGTGCCACGCGAGACGAGGGAGTTGAAGAACGCGCCGGTCGTGCTGGTGCTGCCGAGATCGTAGCTGAGGCCGAGTTCCTCGGTCGCCGTGCGGTCCACCGAGATGATCTTCGCCTTGATCGACACCTGCGGCGTACGGACGTCGAGGTCACGGATGTACCCGACGATCTCCGGAAGGCGCGAGACCGACTCGGTCACGATGAGCGTGTTGGTCTTCTCTTCGACGGCGACCGTGCCACGGCCGCAGGTCAGCGGCTGCGGGCTCCCGCCACCGGCGGACGGTGCCGGTGCGCCGGCCTCGGTACCCTGCGCGCCGAGGTCCACCACGGCCGTCTGGGCAGCGCTACCCGCAGAGCCCGACGAGCAGGCGGCGATGAGCTCCCGGATGGTGATGGCGAGTTGCGTGGCCTTCGCGTAGTTCACCGGCACGAGCTGCGTCACGAGCGGCTCGGCGGCCACGCGCGATGCGAGGTTCTTGTAGCTGTCGATCGTGATGATGCCGGTCGAGTCTTCCTGGGCCAGCAAGCCGTTCTGCTGCAGGATCTTGCTCAGCGCGACATCCCACGGCTGTCCGGGGATCTCTGCCGTCACGCGGCCCGTCACTGACGAACCGGTGATGAAGCTCCGGCCCGAAAACGTGGCGAACGCTACGATGACGGTCTGGATGTCTTCGTTGACGAACGAGAAGTAGACGCGCGGCTCCTGCGACTGCGGGGCCGCTTCCTGCTTGCCCATGCGGGGCAGGCGTGCGTCCGTGAGCGCCTCAGCGCGCGCCTCAGCGCGCGTCTCGGCAACCGGCTCGTACATCGGGGCGCTGGCTGTGACCCGCGAGTTGCCCGCGGACCAGGGCGCGAATGCGTCCGGGCCGATGACGGAGATGCGGAGTTCGGTCTCGCTGCGAACGACCGAGTATTCACGAGCCGCATCGAGGTCGAGCACGAGGCGCACGACGTCGGACTGGAACTGTCCGACGCGCACATTCACGATGCCACCGCGCGAGACGCGGTCGTAGCCCGGCGTGCGAATGCGCAGCGTCGCGCCTCTCACGTCGACCACGATGCGATGAGGCGACTCGAGCGTGAAGTCGGTGATGTCCACCACGCCGTCGATGGCAAGCACAACCTCGGCTCGCCCGGCTCCGGGGATGACGCTGACTCCAGTCACCACAGCGGCCTCGGCGTTGGTTGGTGCCGCGGGTGCCGCGAAGGCACCCGATGCACTGATCAGGAGTGCGCTGGCCGCGGCTGCGGTCAGCTTCCAGTATCGCCTCATGGCGTCCTCTCTGCGGGGCTGGGAACGTTGAGCGACAGGGTTTCCTGCCGCGTAAAGCCGAACTCATCGATGGCGACCGACACGGTGTAGCGCTGGATACCGGTGATGCGGATGCGCCCGAACACCGACCCGACCTTAGCGCGGTACAACTCCTCGGTCGTGACGTCCTTCAGCATCGCGACCGATCCCCTGCCAGAAGGATTCCAGACGATTCCCGACACGGTCAGGTCCGCGAAGATCGGTCGCACGTCGCCGGTGGCGATGAGCGAGGCGAACGGGTCGCGACGACCCTGGCGCGGATACGAATAGACCTCACGATCGAACCGCAGGCGTCCGGCGGTGTCTGCCGGCGCTGCGGCCTTCGCCGACGCTGCGGCCTTCGCCGGTGCCTGCTGCGCGACGACGGCCAACGGCATCGACGACGCCAGCGCCATCGCGGTTCCGAGCATGATCACGCGGTGCATGATCATTGATCCTCCACGGGTGCGGACTTGATGACGTAGGTCTGGATGTCGAAGTTCGCGGTGAGCAGCGGCTCCTCGGGGGAGCGCACGCGCGCGTTGCGGATCGGCGTGCCGCCCACCGGTGAGAGCGCGAGGGAGAGATTGATGGGCGCGATGATGCGGCGCAGTGAGCCGATCGCGGTCAGCAGTGCGCCGATCTCGTGATACGAGCCCTGCATCGACATGCGGAAGCGATAGGTGTCGAACTGCGCACCCTGGATGGTCGCACTCGGCGCGAAGTTCGAGAACTGGAGCCCCGTGCGGCGAGCCGCTCCGAGGATCTGGTCGAGCAGCGCCGGCACTTCGTTGGACGCCGGGATGAGCGTGCGCATCAGGTCGAAGTTGTCCTGCAGCATCTCGGCCTCGGCGCGCATCTGTTCCACTGTGCCACGGGCCATCACGGCCTTGGCGCGCTGGTTGGATGCGTCGAGTCGCTCGACGCGTGCAGTGAGCTCCTCGAGCACGAGCGTCTTCGGCGCGTACATGAAGTAGTAGTAGAGCCCGCCAAGCGCGATGCCGATGATGCCCACGAGGAGCATGATCTGGTCCCGCTGGTTACTCGGAAGTCCGGCCATGGTTACCTCACCGCCACTGAGAGCGGGACGGTCCGGATCTCGGACTTGTCCGGCTTCGAATACGCCATGTCGAGCGTGAACTCGGTCACCTGCTTGCCTTCAGCCATCGCCACCTCGGACACGGCGAGCGTCACGCGTTCCAGGAACGGCGACGCCTCGAGCTGTGTCATGAAGATCGTGAGTGCCTGCACGTCCACCGTGATGCCGATGACGCGGAGGTTCACCTGCGGCGAACCACCGCCGTCGCCCACCGAATCCGCCGGAATGGCGGCCGTCGGGTTGGACTGCGCGACCGAACTCAGCCACGTATAGGTCGGCAGCGCGCGCGACACCTCGTCGAGGACATGCGGCCACACGAACCGGTCGCCGTCGATCGCCCTGATCACCGCGATCTGGCGGTTGATGGAGTCACGCTGGGCCTCGGCGGCGTGCATCTGCTTGACCACCGCGGCGAAGCGCGATGAATCCTGGACCGCGATGTTCTCGCGCTCCACCAGTGCGGCCTCCGTGCGGCCCTGGAAGAACCACATCGCGCCCGCAGCGCTGAGCCCCACGACCATGCCGACGACGGCAACGCCGAGCCAGGGATCCTTGAATCGCTCGGAAACGCTCCCCGCGAACGCGCCGAAGTCGAACTTCGCGGACGAAGTCGCCCGCGATCTCTTTCGCGCATTGGAGAGAAGATTGATTTCGATCATCTTGGCGTCCGGGGACGGATCAGGTGGGTTGGCGCAGGGCCAACCCGATAGGCAGCATCAGGAGGGGTGCTACCTCGTCTGTGACGAGCGACTCGAAAGCCCCGTCACGCACCACGAGGTTGGCCAGCGGATTCGCTGCCTCGACCGGCAGGCGCAGCCGGTTGGCCAGCACATCGATGATACCGGGCGCGCGCGAGCCGCCGCCGCAGAGATAGACCGCACTCACCTGCATGCCATTCCGCGAGGACGACGCGAGGAATGCCACCGCGCGCTCGAGACCGACCGCGATCTCCTCGGCGCGCTGCACGAGCACCGCGTCGAGATGGTCGGACCGGTCGAAGCCCTGGAGGAGCGCCGCGGCCTCCTCCGACCCGAGCCCGCGTTCGCGCTGGAGATCCTCGCGAAAACGACGTGTGCCCACCGGGATATCGCGCGTGAGAATCGGCGTGCCGTCCTCGACGATGTTGATGTTGGTGACTTCATGCCCGATGTTCACGAGCGCGACGACACCAGACATCGCATCGGGATGATTGAGTTCGAATGCATTGTGGAGGGCGAACACGTCCACGTCCACCGCCATCGCGCTGAGCGACGCCTCGGTGAGGACCCGCACCTTGGCCTCGATCAGTTCGCGCTTCGCGGCGACGAGCAGCACGCTCATCTCGGACTCGCGTCCATCGGGATCGAGGATCTGGAAGTCGAGCTCCACCGACTCCATGTCGAACGGCACGTGCTGCTCGGCTTCCCAGCGCATCAGCTCGCGCGCCTGGGATTCCTTCACGCGCTCGATCTGGATCTTCTTGATGATCACGTCGCGACCACCCACGGCCGTCACGACCGACTTGGTGGTGACGCCTGCTTCCTGCAGGCAGGCGGTGATCGCATCCGCGACGATGCCCGGATCCATGATCTCACCGTCGACGATGGCGTCCGCGAGCAACGGCGTGATCGCCACCCGGACGAGCTCCGGTTGGGCCTTCGAGTGATCGATCACCGCGACCTTGATGAGGCCGGAGCCGATGTCGAGACCAACGGTGGATTTTTTTCGACCGAAAAGCGCCATGGAATACCCGTCGGGACGGCCTGCGAGACCATTGATGCACCGGGCCGACAAAGTTGCCGGTGTTGCCGGTTGGGGCAATACCTATCAAACATGATCACTTGCCAGAGCTACACGAGCGGAGCCGACACGAAGTAACGCTGCCCCGTCCCTAACCTTCCGGGTGACGGCCCATCCAATGTCCCGGCACCCGCACGAGCGCGGTCGCCGACGGGCATCGGAACAGTCCCATTGAACGGTCTGCGCTGACTGGAACGAAGAGCGCCCAGATCCTGTGGCGCGCACCATGAAGACCAGTGCCCAGCGCCTCCACGCGCACTACGCCGCCCCCGAGCTGTCGCCAACTCACCCGGGCGCCCGACCCCTGTATCTCCGAGAGGGCAAGATACTGCGCGGCCATCGGTCCCGACACACACAGCGCGGCGAGGTCTGGCGGGTTCGCGGCGGCGGCGAGCGCCCGCAGGGCGCCAGCTCGCGCGCGCACGCCGTCGTCGGCCATGGTCGCCACTCGCCAGTCGAGCAGTGATTCCGAGAGAGCCAGTGCCGCGAGCAGGCCGAGCATGACCAGTACCGCGAGCACCGCCGGGAGCACGATGCCGGGTCTACAAGCCATTCGTCGGCCGAACCGTGAGATGTGCAGGTCTCGAAGGCAGCGCTCCGCTCGCGCGCACTTCAATCAGGGACGCGGCGCTGTCCACCACGAAGCGCAGTCCGCCCGCTCCAGGCGTCCGCAGGGGACCGGTCACTGGCTGCACCGCTCCGCAGGCAGACGCGTTACAGCGTCGCCAGCCGAGCATCCAGTCGCCGTTCCCAGCGGAGTAGAGCGCGAGACGTCCCACTCGGTTGATGCGCACCGGCGCACCGGGCGCCGCCGCTGACGGCAACGCGTCGCGGAGCACGAGACGCTGTCGCGCGGCGCCTGCCATCGCGAGCGATCCCCATCCGTCCGCGGCACCACACGGCATGGTGGCCGTGCGTTCGCCCACGGAATCGACGACGGTCCGTACCCACTGCCCATTCTGCCCGAGAGAATCGACCACGAGCACGG
>JANOTV010000268.1:0-2411 GCA_031416495.1 Gemmatimonadota bacterium | reverse complement strand
CATGCGCAGCCTGCGGACGAGCCAGCCGAACTCGTTCTTCCTCGTCGGGCAGGACAAGATGATGTAGACCTTCGACGAGCTCTTCGGCGCGATCTTCCTGGTGGGCATCGGGCTCTCGGCGGTCGGGCTGATGGTCGGCGGCGTGGGCGTGGTCGCGATCATGATGATCTCGGTGACCGAGCGGACACGCGAGATCGGCGTGCGCAAGGCGCTCGGCGCGACGCGCGGGCTGATCCTCTGGCAGTTCCTCGTGGAGGCCGCGACGCTCACGAGTCTCGGGGCGGGCATCGGGCTGCTGATGGGCGGTGGCATCGCATGGCTGGTGCGGGTATATACGCCCATCCCCGCGAGCATCCCCGTGTCATCGGTCTTCATCTCACTCTTCGCCGCGGCGCTCACGGGCGTATTCTTCGGCATGCTTCCGGCCTCCAGGGCCGCGAAGCTCGATCCCGTCGAGGCGCTCCGGCACGAGTAGGATTGCCAGACGCCGGTGACGAACCCCCTGGCCTGGTGTGATGCGCTTCTCCGACGTGCTTGGCATCGCGTACGCACAGATCCGCGGCAACCTGCTGCGCAGCTTTTTCACACTGCTTGGCATCCTCGTCTCGGTGGCGTTCCTCATCGCGGTGGTCGCGATCATCCAGGGGATGAACGCGTACGTGCGCGAGAACATCGCCGGTGCCATCATCGGGGCGAACTCGTTCCAGGTGCGGCGCACGCCCATCGTGATTGGCCCGTTCAATGACGAGGCCTGGAGCCGCGTGCAGCGTCGGCCCCGCATCACCGAACGCGATGCGGCTACGGTGCGCGAGGCGCTTCCCGATGCGGAAGCGATCTCGATCCAGTCGGGATGGCCGACGCCGCAGTCGGACGTGATCTGGCGCGGACGCTCGATCGGCGGCGTCGTCGTGTTCGGGATCAGCCCCGAGTACCAGACGGTACAGGACTATCGCATCGCGAAGGGGCGCGCGCTCACCGACGTGGATATCACGCGGCGCATGTCGGTCACGGTGATCGGCGCGGAGGTGGCCGAGAAGCTGTTCGAGTCGGTGGATCCGATCGGACAGGAGATCAGGCTCTCGGGCGAACGCTTCACTGTCGTGGGCGTGACCGAGCCGAAGGGCCGCGTGCTGGGCCAGTCGTTCGATGCGTTCGCGCTCGTGCCGATCCCGCGCTTCGAGATGCGCTACGGGCGCCGACTCACGACCACCATCTCGGTGAAGATGCGCGAGGCGGACGAGATCGACGGTGCGATGGCGCGGGCGGAGGAGGCGATGCGCATCGCGCACGGCCTCCGCCCGGGCGAAGAGAACGATTTCTCGGTCGAGACCGCCGACGCGCTCGTGTCGTTCTGGAAGAACCTCACCAAGGTGCTCTTCGCGGTGGTGCCCGCCGTCGTCGCCATCGGCATCGTCGTCGGTGGTATCGTTATAATGAACATCATGCTGATGGCGGTGAGTGAGCGCACGCGCGAGATCGGCATCCGGAAGGCGGTCGGTGCACGCGCCCGCGACATCGAGCGGCAGTTCATCGCCGAGACGGTGGGGCTCTCGGCGCTGGGGGGCATCCTCGGGGTGCTCAGCGGCTGGGCGTTCGCGTTCATCATCTCGGCGGTGTCGCCGCTCCCCGCGCGCATCTCGCTCTGGTCGGTGGTGCTCGCGCTCGCGCTCGGTGGGGGCATCGGACTGATCTTCGGCGTGTACCCGGCTCGGCGCGCGGCGCGGCTCGATCCCATCGCCGCGATGCGGGCGGAATAGCGATGCCCCTGTTCACATCCCGCGAGGCATAGCGTGGCCCTCTTCTCGATCGACCAGTACCGCGAGAACCTCGGCATCGCGATGGACACGCTGCGGGGCGCCAAGATGCGCTCGGCGCTCACCATCCTCGGCGTCGTGATCGGTGTCGCCACCGTGATGACGATGGGTTCGCTGGTGGAGGGGCTGCGTTCGCAGATCATCCGCTCGGTGGAGATCGCGGGTCCCACGACGTTCTATGTCGTGAAGGTGTACTCGAGCACGCCGATCGATCCGCACAACCCGCCGGCGTGGGTGCGCCAGCGGCCCGACCTGATGATGCAGGAGGCGGAGCGCATCCGGACGCTGCCGGAGATCCAGTACGCATCGCTCTGGGCGCAGACATCGGCGCGCCTCACGTACAAGGGCGAACGCTCGCAACCGTACGCGCTCTTCGGCGCGGACGACGGGTTCGTCGAGGTGCAGGGCGGCGAGCTCGCGGAAGGTCGGTGGTTCACCCGTTCGGAGCTGGCATCGGGCAGCAGCGTGGTGGTCGTGCAGGAGGCGCTCGCGCGACGGCTGTTCAGGCGCGAGTCAGCGATCGGCAAGACGCTGCTCGTCGGTGGCCGACCGATGGAAGTGATCGGACTCTACATCCCGCCGGAGAACATATTCGCG
>JANOTV010000267.1:0-5128 GCA_031416495.1 Gemmatimonadota bacterium | reverse complement strand
GGACGAATCTGGGAGTTATTCTACAGCCTCGTTAGGTTGCACGGAGAATCCGCATGAGTTCACTCAATTGGGCCCGAATCGTCTTGTGCGGGTTTGTTGCGGGAGTGACGTTCACGCTCCTCACGGCCGTGCTCGTCGGTACATTGGGCGGCGAGTTCCTCGCGGCAGCTGGTGCACACGCCGCAGCAGGTGGCGGATCCACAAAGACTGGTCCGGGCCTCTACCTGGCCACCATCGCCGCAGGTCTTTGGGCCATGTGGCTGTACGCGGTCGTTCGCCCTCAGTTCTCGAACAACCTCGGCGCCGTGATCGCGGTCAGCCTCGCCTGGTGGTTCATCGCGAGCCTCCAGTCGTTAAAGTGGGTACTGCTGTTGGATATCCCGCTCTCCGCATGCCTACCGCTTGCCTGGAACCTCGTGTCCACCGTGATTGCTGTCTTCATCGGGTCTACGCTTTTCGGTAGCGTGCAATCTAACAAGCCGTTGGAGCCGACGCGCTAGCGCGCGCGGCTCAACGCCAGCGTTAGACCACCACAACTCGCGTCGAACCGAGACTGATTGATGATGACGCTGCATTATACGGAGAGCGGCCAGTCTCTCGGGACCATCAACGCGCATCTGCAGGGCCCGAGCGAGAGAAACGCCGGGCGGCGTAAGACCAGCTGTCTCGCGACGAGTACGCTACTGCGGTTCGTGACGCGGCAATGACGTCACACGCCAGGCGCGGTGGCGCTCCTTTCACGCTCAGCAAGTGGTACTTCGACTGCGTGGCCCCCGACGGTCGCGTGGTCATCGGGTATTGGGCGTCCCTCGCGTGGCGCCGGCTCGCGTTCACTTGGCAGAATGTCGTCCTTTACGAGTCAGGTGAGCCGCCCGTCCGCCGATCAAGCCTCGTGCCGTCGCCGCCGCCTGCGGTCGGCGGCGACGCGATCACGTGGCGCGCGCCGGCGCTGGGCTGCGTGATCGACGTCAAGTCGCGGCAGCGACCGATCGAGGAGCGACTCCTCGACGACAGCACCGGCGTCGTCGAGTGGCGCGCCGAAGCCCCGGCCGCCATTGTCTCCGTGGAGCTGCGTGGATTCGCGCCCGTGCAGGGCCCAGGATACGCCGAGCGCATTCTCGTCACGGTGCCTCCGTGGCGCCTGCCCATCCGCGAGCTTCGCTGGGGCCGCTGGCTCGACGCAGCCTCGAACCGCTCCGTCGTGTGGATTGACTGGCACGGCGAGTCCCCGCGCACTTGGGTGTTCATTGACGGAAACATGGCGCCCTCCGCCGTGGTGACGGACGAAGGCGTATCCGCCGGAGCCGTGAACGTCGTGTTCGGCGAACGCCGCACCCTCGAGGCGCTGGCGTTCTCGCAGATCGCGGCAACGATTCCGTCTCTCCAGGCCGTTGTGCCGAAGTCCCTCCTCGCGCTCCGCCAGACCAAGTGGTGCAGCAACGGCACGCTTCAAGAAGGAAACGCCGCGGCGCTGAGCGGCCGGGCGATCCACGAAGTGGTAGTGTTCCGATGATCGCATCGCCGCTCGCCGTCCACGATGTCACCAAGTCGTACCGCCGGCGCGCCGTCCTGCGCGGGGTGTCGTTCGAGGCACACCGGGGTGAGATCGTCGGCATCGTAGGGGAGAACGGCGCCGGAAAGTCCACCTTGCTGCGCATCCTCGTCGGGCTCCTCCGGCCCGACTCCGGTCGCGTGCACGTCACCGGAAAGCTGGGCTACTGCGACCAGGAACCGCAGATCTTCCCCGATCTGACGGTGGCTGAGCATTTCGCCTATTTCGCCCGCGCTTACGGGATCGCCGGCGACCGCGGCTGGCTGGCGATGCGCGACGAGCTGCTCGCGCGGTTCCGCTACGGCCAGGAAGTGAACGTGCGCGTGAACGAGTTGAGCGGCGGCACTCGACAGAAACTCCATCTGTCCCTCGCGCTGTTTCACCGACCGGACGTGCTCATTCTCGATGAGCCGTTCCTCGCGTTCGATTGGGACACGTATCTCCGGTTCTGGACCGAGACCGAGGCACTGCGCGATGCCGGAGCGGCGATCGTGATCGTCTCACACCTCGCTCACGACCGCGCTCGCTTCACACGGATCCTCGAGTTGCGCGGAGGCCGACTGCAATGAGAGCGACTTACGTCGGAACGTCCGCGGCGATGACCGCACGCGACCTGACGCGCAAACGACTCGTGCTCGCGCTCGCGCTCGCTGTGCCCGCGGTCTTCTTCGCGGTGGTGTTCGCCACCACGGGAGACCGCCTCGTGCCGATCACGCTCGCGGCAGCGGCCGGCCGCGTCACGTTGGTCGAGGAACGGCGCCAATCGCTGCTGTTCATCAGCATCGCGGCGACCGGCCTCATCAGCGCCTTCTTCGCTTCGAGCCTCATCCAGCGCCAGCTGGGCGCCAACCGTCGCCTCGTGCTGTGCGGATACCGGGCCGCCGAGCTGATCGCCGCGCGGCTCGCGGTGCTGCTGGGGATCATCGCGACCACCGCGCTCTACACCTGGCTCGCGCTCGGTCTCTTTTCGAGCCCGCGCTTCCCCATCGGCGTTTTGCTCGGCCTCATCGTCGGCGCGTTCGCTTACGGATGCTACGGCCTATTGGTGGGCACGCTCTTCCGGCGCGAACTGGAATCGATCTTCGCGATCCTGGTGCTCGTCAACATCGATGCCGGCTGGCTGCAGAATCCTATCTACTATCAAAACGCCGGGAGCAAGTGGTTGATCGAAGCGCTCCCCGCGCACTACCCGTCGCAGGTCGCGTACCTATCGGCGTTCACGTCCGATCGCGTGGGCGCGCCGGTCGCCTATGGACTCGCCTACGGCGCCGCGTTCCTGTTGGCCGCGGTCGCGCTCTACGTTTGGCGCATGCGGATGACACGATGAGCGCGCGGCTGGCGTACGCGGCTCTCTTCGCGTTGGCGCTGCCGGCGCTGCTCGTCGCGTGGGCGATCCGCCTCGATACGGTGCTCACTCTTCCGGCGTACGGATCGGTCGCACCAGGTGCGGGAGTGGCGATCGCCGGCTTGGCGCTGATGGCGGTGGCGACCAGAGATCTTTGGGTCCACGGGCGCGGCCTGCCGGCTAGCCCGTTTCCACCCGAGCGGCTCGTCACGCGCGGCGTCTACAGCATCATCGCGCACCCCATCTATCTCGGCGCGGTGCTCGTTGCACTCGGCGTCTCGCTCGCCACGCGGTCAGCCGCAGGGTTGTGGATCGTCTCGCCGGTGCTCGCACTCGCGGCGGCCGCGTTCGTCATCGGCTTCGAGAACGACTCCACCCGTCGCCGCTACGGCGCCCTGCCTGCGCCGCTGCTGAGATTGCCCGGCGACTCGGACGCGCCGCCATCGGCCATCGAGCGCGCCGCGGTCTACGCGCTCGTGTTCCTGCCGTGGCTCGTTCTCTACATGGGGATCGAGTATCTCGGAGTGCCGCCGGACGCGCGATCGACGTACCTCGCGTGGGACTGGTCGCTGCCTGTCATCCCCTGGACCGAGGCGATCTACGCGGCCACCTATCCGCTCGCGCTTCTCGCGCCGCTCGCCGCCTCACGGAAGAGCGAACTGCGCCGCTATGCGCTCGGAGGGTTGTGGGCCACGGCGATCATCATTCCGCTCTATCTCCTGCTCCCGCTGGTGGCTCAGGCAAAGCCGGTTCCGGGCGAGGGACTTTGGCAAACGCTCATGACGTGGGAGCGGCAATACGATCAGCCGGTGACAGCCTTCCCCGCATTTCACGTCGTTTGGTCGTGTCTTGCGGCGCGGCTCTACGTAGCGAGATGGCCACGGCTGCGGTGGCTCTGGTGGTCGATCGTGGCGGTTCTGGCGGCGAGCTGCGTGACGACGGGAATGCACGCCGCGGCGGACGTCGTCGCGGGTTTCGCGGTGTATGCTCTCGTCGCACGTCGTGAGGCGGTCTGGCGGCGTGTGTGCAACGGAGCGGAGCACCTCGCGAATTCGTGGCGAGAGACGACCATCGGCCCCGTTCGCCTCATGAGCCACGGGATCTACGCGGGCCTGGGCGCAACGGTTGGGCTTCTCATCGCCGTGGCGCTCGCCGGAAGCCAGAACGTCTACTGGCTCGTCGCGATGGCGCTCCTGGCGGGGGTGCTCGGCGCCGGCCTGTGGGCGCAGGTCGTGGAAGGGTCGCCGCAACTGCTGCGGCCGTACGGCTACTTCGGTGCACCACTCACCGCGATCGTGGTGGCCCTCGTCGCCGGTCTCGTCCACGCGGACGCCTGGCTCCTCTTCGTGTCGTTCGGCACGGGCAGTTGCTTCGCGCAGGCGATCGGGCGAATTCGCTGCCTGGTGCAAGGGTGCTGCCACGGCCGCGAAGCACCCGACGCTCTCGGGATACGATACCGGCACCCGATGTCGCGAGTGATGCGCTTGAGCGCGTTGGGCGGTCTGTCCGTGCATCCGACACCCCTCTACTCGATGATCTGGATGGTGCTCGTCGGTCTTGTTCTCCTCCGCCTCTGGGCGCTCGCGGCTCCGCTCCAGTTCATTGCGGGTACGTACTTCATACTCGTCGGCCTGGGCCGGTTCGTCGAAGAGCATTTCCGGGGCGAGCCGCAGACATCGGTGATCGCCGGCCTGCGGCTTTACCAGTGGTTGGCGATCGCATTCGTAGTCGGTGGTGCGGTGCTGACGACGCTGGGGCCGACTGCCGCACCGACTACGACGGCATTCGATCCGCGCATCCTGCCGATTGCGTTGGTCGTGGGAGCGATCCACTACGTTGCCTATGGGGCAGACCTTCCGGGGTCGAGCCGCAGGTTTTCGCGACTGCGGTGAGAACGTTGACGCCCTCCTCCCGCATCACCCTCGCCCTCGTGTCGAGGACGGCGAGCGGTTTGACCAGCCCAATAACGCGTCACGGTTCGAGGGCAAGAATGATCTCTTCAGCGTTCATGTGACGCGCGTGGATACGCGCATGCCGTCTAACCCAGGATTGCAGCGGACGTGCTTTGCACGCCGCTGAATCCCAAGCGTTAGCCGGACGACCCAACTTACCGATGACGGATACCGGTCTCTATCTCTCCGCTGCCGACTGGGCGCGCGTGCGCGCCGATCCCGCGTTCGTTGAGCTCATACGCCTAGCACGCGTTGTCAATCAGCTTACGTTGTGCTACC
>JANOTV010000266.1:0-2626 GCA_031416495.1 Gemmatimonadota bacterium | reverse complement strand
GCCGGCCGGTCGTGCACCACCACATAGTCGCCGTCGCTGATCTGGTCCTCGATCATCGAGTCGCCACGCACCTTCAGCACATAGTGGTTGCCGGCGCGGCGCACGAAGTTGTCGGGAACTGCGATGGTCTCGTGGGTTTCGAACGCCTCGATCGGAAGACCCGCCGCGACGGAACCAAGCACCGGAAGCTCGATCGCCCGCCGGAAGACGTCCGACGGCAGGATCTCGATCGCACGACTCTCATTATATGAGCGCTTGATGTAGCCCTTCCGCTCGAGATTGCTGAGGTGTTCATGGACCGTCGCCAGTGAGTTATAGTTGAACTGCCCCGCGATCTCCTCGAAGCTTGGCGCGTAACCATGCTCCGCGGCATAGCTGGTGAGGTAATCGAGGATTTCGCGCTGGCGCTTGGTGAGCGGCATCGGTTGCCTTTGTGTGGAGGTCGATGGTAGACTCCCGAACAGTACCCGAAGTAACGGTATCCGAACATTGACCGAAGCACAAGGCGGAATATTGTCGAAAGGGCGCCCGCCCTGGACGCCTGCGAGGGGACCACTGGGAGAACTGACGTTCCTCTCGGCGGCTCGTGCTGCGCAGAGTGCCGGGACCGAATCCGAGTTGGAGCGACACGTAGCGGCGATGCCTCCCGCGATCTCATTCCGCGAGGCACTCGCGGGCGCGCCCGGCGCGCACGTCGCACTGATCGCCGAGGTCAAGCGCCGCTCGCCGAGCAAGGGCGTGATCAACGCGGCGCTGTCCGCGGCGGACCGCGCGGCAGACTACGCGCGAGGGGGCGCGTCGGCGATCTCCGTGCTCACCGAACCCGAGCGCTTCGGCGGCTCGCTCCACGACCTGTGGGAGGTAGGCACGCGCGTGAGGGTGCCGCTGCTGCGGAAGGACTTCATCACGCATCGTGTGCAGTTGCTGGAGGCGCGAGCCGTCGGCGCATCGGCGGTGCTGCTGATCGTGCGCGCCTTGCCTCCCGCAACGTTGGCCCGTCTCGCGAAGGAGGCGACGGAGCTCGGGCTCGACGTCCTCGCGGAGATCCGTGACGAGCGTGAGCTCGAGGATGCACTCGCCATCCCGGGCGCCGTGATCGGCGTGAACAACCGGGATCTCGAGACGCTCATCATCGAGCCCGAAGTCGGAGACCGCATGATCCCGCTCGTGCCGACGGGCCGCGTCGCGGTCTATGAGAGTGGCATCGAGCACGTGGCGCAGGTCGAGCACGCGGCAGCGATCGGAGCGGATGCCGTGCTCGTCGGCTCAATCCTCTCCAGGGCGTGGGACGGCGCCGCAGCGGCAGCCGCACTCGCGTCGGTGAAGCGAGTGGGCCGTGGTTGATGTGAAATTCTGCGGCCTCACGCGGCCGCAGGATGCCTCGTTCGCCGCAGAACTCGGCGCCGTGTATGCGGGCGTCATCTTCGCCGGCGGCCCGCGCCGGCTAACGCCCGAGCGCGCCGCCGAGGTGCTGGAGCCGCTGCGCGGAACGCCCGTCCGCAAGGTCGGCGTCTTCGGCGCTCTGGAGGTGACGGAGATCGCCACCATCGCCGACGCGGCCGGCGTCGATGTGGTACAATTGCATGGTGGCGCGACGGCTGAGATCATCAGTGAGCTTCGCCGCAGCTTTGGTGGCGCAATCTGGGTCGTGACGCGGGTCGCGCGGGGCGAGTCGATGACCGGCGGTGCGGGCGTCGTCGGCTCGGACGCCGTGGTGTTCGACGCGGCAGTGCCCGGGCAGCTCGGAGGCAGTGGCGTAACGATCGACTGGACCGCTCAGTCGTTCATGGATGAAGTGTGTAGAGTCAGGAAGATCGCCGGCGGCACGCTCGTCCTTGCCGGCGGACTCAATGCGGAAAATGTCGGCAGGGCAGTCCGGTTGGTGCGTCCGGACGTCGTGGATGTGTCGTCCGGGGTCGAGTCGGCGCTGGGAATCAAGGATCATGACCGCATGCGCGCCTTCTTCCTGGCGGCGCGTGCTTCCATTGAAGAGGAGCGATGACTCAGGTCGCCACTGACCGGTTTGGCGCGTTTGGAGGACGCTACGTCCCCGAGACGCTGATCCCTGCACTCGATGAGCTCGAGGTGGCGCTGGCGTCCGCACTCGCGGACCCGGCGTACGTGCGCGAGCTGGATCATCTCCTTTCCACGTACGTAGGTCGCCCGTCGGCGCTCACCGATGCGCCTCGGCTCTCGGAGATCGTAGGCGTGCCGGTGTGGCTCAAGCGCGAGGACCTGAACCACACCGGCGCGCACAAGATCAACAACGCACTTGCGCAGGCACTGCTCGCGAAGCGCATGGGCAAGCGCCGCATCATTGCCGAGACCGGCGCGGGACAGCACGGCGTCGCGACGGCGACGGTCTGTGCGCGGCTCGACCTCGAGTGCGTGATCGACCTGGGCGAGGTGGACATGCGGCGTCAGCAGCTCAACGTCTTCCGCATGCAGCTCATGGGCGCGACAGTGGTGCCCGTCACCTCCGGCACGCGCACGCTGAAGGACGCGATGAACGAGGCGATCCGGGACTGGATCGCGACGGTCGAGACGACGCATTACATGATCGGATCGGCGGCGGGGCCGCATCCGTACCCCTTCCTCGTCCGGGAGCTGCAGGCCGTGATCGGCC
>JANOTV010000265.1:0-8157 GCA_031416495.1 Gemmatimonadota bacterium | reverse complement strand
GCTGGACGACCTGAGCGCGCTCAACGCGCTCTTCTCCGACACGTTCAGCGAGCGGTACCGCCGCGACGGCATGGCTGGCGTCCGTGTGCCGCCGCTCAATCCCAGCATCTGGCGGTTCGCGATCGAAGGAGCCGGCGCCGGCGCGATGCTGTGGCGCGACGGCCTCGGTCGTATCGCCGCGTTCAACCTGGCGCACGTGTCGGGCGCCGAAGGCTGGATGGGGCCGCTCGCCGTGCGCGAGGAGCTGCAGGGTCGCGGCCTGGGCCGGTCGATCGTGCGCGCCGCCATCGACCATCTCAAGGCGGAACAGTGCACCGTGATCGGCCTCGAAACGATGCCTCGCACGACGGACAACATCGGCTTCTATGCTGGGCTTGGGTTCACCCCGGCGGGGCTGACCATCACGCTCACGCTCGATGCGGGCTCCGCGACCGATGCGCTGCCGCCGATGCTCTCGCAGATGGGCGAGGGAGAGCGCCTCGCGCTGGTGGCGGAGTGCGCTGAGCTGTCCGGCCGCGTGCGGCCCGGCAGCGACTACTCGCGCGAGATCGCACTCACCATGCGCCACGCGCTCGGCGACCTGCTCGTGCTGCGCGACGCCCGGGGGAAGATGGCGGGGTTCGCGCTGTACCATGACGCGCCGCTGGTGGAAGGCCGGAGCCGTGATGAACTGCGGGTGCTCAAGCTCGTACTCGACACGCCCGAAGCGCTCACGCGGATGGCCGACCTGCTCGCGGCGCGTGCGCGGCGGAGCGGCACGCTGCGCGCGGCGCTGCGCGTGCAGGGGGAGTACCGAAACATATTCCGCACGCTGGTGGCTCGCGGCGCGCGCGTGCGGTGGACCGACCTGCGCATGACGCTCTCAGGTCACGACGAGAAGCCGTCGGTGCAGGGGATCGCGCTGTCGAACTGGGAGATCTGACGCGGCGCGCGCGTCGCGCCAGCCTAGCGCTTCTTCGTGCGCGCGCGCTCGCCGCGCTTGATGGCGCCGAAGATGACGAAGAAGACGCCAAGCGTCAGGAAAAGATGAATGATCCCCGGCGCCTCGAAGAAGAACGCCCCGGCGATCCAGAGCACCAGCATCGCGATGCCGGCAAGTGTCAACATGTCCATGAAAAGTTCCCGGTTGCGGCGACGGAGTGCTGTGATTGACATGCGGAGAACGCACCCTACAATTCACTTACAGACTACGGGACGGGGAGAATCATCTTTTTGAGCCGATAAGTCCTCCGACGCGGATCCGACATCTCTATCGCCGCCAAGCCCGGACGCCGGGAAGACGAAAGTAGGGTGAGGGCCTCATGCATTCGACAGGGCTTCAAAATCCTCTCCTCGCTCCCACCCCTTCCGACGCTCCGGCCCTGATTCCTTTCGGGGCCGGAGCGTCGGTCTTAATGTACATCATGCCAATCGTATCCATCACGAGGATCGTCCGATTCAACGCGGCTCACCGGGTGTACAACCCGGCGTTCAGCGACGACGAGAACAACCGCATCTTCGGGAAGTGCAACAATCCCAACTGGCACGGGCACAACTACACCCTCGAGATCACCGTCGAGGGCACCATTGACGAGCGAACGGGATACGTGATTGACCTGGGCGAGCTGAAGCAGCTCGCCATGAGGGAGCTGGTGGCACAGGTCGATCACAAGAACCTGAACCTGGACGTGCCGTTCATGGCGGGGAAGATCCCGACGACCGAGAACTTCGTGGTCGGGTGCTGGGCCATCCTCGCGCCGCAGGTGACTCCCGCACGACTCACGCACCTGCGTCTCTGGGAGACGGAGAACCACTATGTCGATTACGACGGCCGCTGACGCCGCCCGCCGCGCCACCCGCGCATCCACGGGCGCCGCCACGTTCGACGCCGAGGCGCGCATCGCCGGCGACGGCATGCTCGAGTTCGAGAACATCATCCGGCGCCAGATCGAGCTCCTCGGCGAAGACGCATCGCGCGATGGCCTGATCAAGACGCCGGAGCGCGTCGCGCGCGCGCTCACCTGGCTCACGCGCGGCTACGACATGAACGTGGCCGACGTCGTGGGCGACGCGGTGTTCGAGGAGGAGCACTCGTCGATGGTGCTGGTGCGCGACATCGAGCTCTACTCCATGTGCGAGCATCACATGCTGCCGTTCTTCGGCAAGGCGCACATCGCGTACATCCCGAACGGTCGCATCGTGGGACTCTCGAAACTGCCGCGCATCGTGGACGTGTTTGCGCGCCGGCTGCAGGTGCAGGAGAGGCTCACCGAGCAGATCGCCGAAGCCATCGATGCCGTGCTCAAGCCCGCAGGCGTGGGCGTGGTGATCGAATGCGAGCACCTCTGCATGATGATGCGCGGCGTGGAGAAGCAGAACGCGAAGACCATCACGTCCGCGCTGCGCGGCTCGTTCAAGAACGATGCGATGACGCGCGACGAGTTCCTCCGCCTCGCGTACGGCCCGATGCCGCACCGGTGAGCACGGACACGGCACTTGCCGGTCGCACCGCGCTCGTCACGGGCGCCTCGCGCGGGATCGGCCTGGCCGTTGCGCGCGCCCTGGCCGCTGCCGGTGCGCGCGTCGTGATCACGGCGCGCTCCGCAGGCGCACTCGATGCGCTCGCCGGCACCCTGGCCGGCGGGGCGATCTGCCTGCCGGCTGATCTCACCGTGCGCACCGCCGCCGCCGAGCTGGCCCGTGCCACCATCGACGCACTCGGCGGCGCGCCCTCGATCATCGTGCATGCGGCCGGCAACTTCCCGATGGCACCACTCGAGGATGCTGACGATGCGTCGGTGGAGGAGTCCTTCACATTGAACGCCGCCGCGCCGCTGCGTCTCACGCGGGAGCTGCTGCCGGCCATGCGCGCGCGCGGCACCGGTCATGTGGTGATGATCGGTTCCATCTCGGACCGCGTGATCTTCCCCGGCAACGCGGCGTACGCGGCGTCCAAGCACGCGTTGCGCGCGGTGCATGAGACGCTGCGCGCGGAGACGCGCGGGAGCGGGCTGCGCGCGACGCTCATCTCACCCGCCGCGACCGACACGCCGATCTGGGATCCGCACGCACCCGACACGACGCCCACGCTGCCGAACCGCTCGGAGAAGCTGCGGCCCGAGGATGTGGCGGACGCGGAGCTCTGGGCGGTGACGCGGCCGGCGCACGTGGATATCGAAGAGCTGCGCCTGGCGCACAGCTAGTGGTATGATGCAGAAGTTACTTGCATAATAGCGCGAACTGTGGTATACTGGATGCGATGCCACTTCCTGTTCGAATCATCAAGTTGAAGCGCGGCGATCGGGCGGTCCTCGAGGCGTGGGTCCGAGGTCGGACGACGCCGCAGCGCGTGGTGGAGCGCGCGCGCATTGTGCTGGCGTCGGCCGACGGCTTGGCGGGCGACGCCATCTGTACGACGGTTGGCGTGTCGCGACCGACGGTGAGTCTGTGGCTGAATCGGTACGAGACTGACGGGCGTGACGGGTTGGCGGCGGACCGGCCGCGCTCGGGACGGCCCCGGCAGCTGGACGCCACCGAGGAAGCACGGATCGTGGCGAAAACGTTGGACGAGGCCCCGCCGGATGGCGGCACGCATTGGAGCACGCGCGTGATGGCGACGGCGACGGGCTGGGATCAAGCGACGATTTCGCGGTTGTGGCGGGCGAATGGACTGAAGCCGCACCAGGTCGCGTACTTCAAGGTGTCGACCGATCCCGAGTTCGTCGCCAAGTTGCGCGACGTCGTCGGCCTCTATGTGAATCCGCCGAAACGCGCGGTGGTCTTCTCCATGGATGAGAAGAGTCAGATTCAGGCGCTGGATCGGACGCAGCCCGGCCTGCCGCTCAAGAAAGGACGGGCCGGGACGTTCACGCATGACTACAAGCGCCACGGGACCACGACGTTGTTCGCCGCCCTCAACGTCCGCACCGGCGATGTGCAGCACGAGTGTCGGCCCACCCACACGCAGCGCGACTTTCTCGCCTTCATGACGCGGGTCGAGCGCAACGTGGCGCCGGGGTTGAGCGTGCATGTGATTCTCGACAACTACGCCACGCATAAAACGCCCGACGTCGAGCAGTGGCTGCGCCGACACCCGCGCGTGCATTTCCACTTCACGCCCACGTCCGCCTCGTGGTTGAACCTCGTGGAACTGCTCTTTAACGAACTGAGCCGCCGACAGCTGCGTCGCCTCGCCGTCAATTCGGTCGCCGAACTCATTGCCGCGATCACCACGTACCTCGATCGTCGCAACGAGGACCCGACACCATTCGTCTGGACCGCATCCGTCAGATCCATTCTCGCGAAAGTCCGCAAAGCGAAAGACACTTTGGCATCACACCACTAGCCGGTAGCCTGCGCCATACAGTCACCACGCAGGCACCGTGCAGCAGGTCAGTGCGAGGCCACGCTCGCCAGCACATCATCCTCGAACTCGTCCGCCAGCGCGCGCGTCACCTCGTCGAAGCTGCCCGTGCGCTCGTACAGCGCCCGCTGGCGGTCCGCGCTCGTCGGCGCGCCAGCCGCGAGCCGCTGCAAGTCCTCGAGCTGGGGTGAATCCGCCATGAAGCCGTCGGCCACGAGTTCAGTCAGCGTGCGCCTGAGGTACTCGCGGAACGGCGCCGAGGAGCCATCGTTGCCGATGATGCAATCGGCTTCCATGCCATGCCGCGACGCGCGCCACTTGTTCTCGCGCACGCGCCATGCGGGCGGGAAGGTGCGTCCCTTGCCGGCGGCCACGCGCGCGCCGGCGCGCCGCGCCAGCGCATGCACGAGCGCGACCACGACGACCGTCTCGCGGATCGTGGCGAGTCCGTCGCAGACGCGGATCTCGAGCGTGCCGTACCGCGGGCTCGGGCGGATGTCCCACCAGAGATCCTTGAGCGAGGTGATGGCATTCGCGCGCTGCAAAGTCTCCACGAGCTCGCTGAACTCGGTCCAGTCATGCACGAGCGATGGGATGCCACCGGTCGGCATCGCCTCGAACACCGTCACGCGCGATGATGCGAGGCCTGTCGCCTCGCCTTGCCAATACGGCGAGCTGGTGGAGATCGCCAACAGGAGACCGAGGTCGTACAGCATCTCGTTCTGCACCGCGATGCACGTTTCGGGGTCGGGCATGCCCACGTGCACATGCAATCCGAAGATCAGCAGCCGGCGCGCGATCCACTGGTTGCGCGCGATGAGGCCGTGATAGCGCTCGGCGGGAAAGATCTTGCGTTCCTGGTAGCGCGCGGTGGGATGCGTGCCGGTGGAGATGAAGCGCACGCCGAGTTCCCGCGCGATCGGCATCAGCCGCGTGGCGGTGGCGCGGAGGTCGGCCTCGACCGCTTCGACATCCTCGCAGATGCCGGTGTTGATCTCCAGCATCGACTGGAAGATCTCAGGTTGTACGGTGGCTGGACCTGACCAGCGGCTGAGGATCTGTGGCGCCTTTGCAGAGAGTTCGTGGGTGTTGCGATCCACGATCTGCAGTTCAACTTCGACGCCGAGTGTCCAGGGCTTCGATTTCGTGAAGGCAAGCATGGGCGACTCGTTGGGGTTCACAGGGCACGCAGGCTGCTTCGCGCGCGGAGTCCATCTACCTTAAACACATGACCGGCGCAGAGGTTGCAGCATGAGGCTTGAAATCGCAGAAAGACTGCAGTGTCCGCGTGCGCATGCGCCAACGCCGCTGGTGGTCATCGCCCAGCGCAAGGACGATCGCGACATTCTCGAGGGCGTGGCGGGGTGTCCGGTGTGCCGGACGGAGGCGACGATCACCCGCGCTGAGATCCGCTTCGAGGGCGCTGCGTCTGTTGATTCGGTGTCGTCCGATGCGGATTCGTCACGTACCACCGCCGATGCCGCGTCTCGCCACGACGAGGCGACCATCGATCTCGATCGCCTCGCGGCACTGCTTGGACTGGCCGAGCCCGGCGGCGCGGTGCTGCTCTGCGGACGATACGGCGCAGTGGCTGCGGCGCTCGCTGCCGCCTGCGAAGTGCTCGTGGTCATCACCGAGCCATGGCCCATCACTTCGGGCGATGTGGTACGCGCCATCGCCGGTGATGCGATCTGCTTCACCGACGGCACCTTCCGCGCGATGGCACTCGACACCGGTCGCCCGCCGTCGTTCGTGCAGGCGGCGCTGCGCAGTGCCGCAGCGGGTGCACGCGTGGTCGGGCCCGCAGCGCTCGACCGACCGGCCGACGTGAAGGAACTCGCGCGCGATGAACGCGAGTGGGTCGGTGTGATGGAACGCACGGGGCCGCTCGTGTCGCTCGCGCGGTCCCCGGGGCGCTAGTCTGTCTCGTACAGCTTGTCGATCAGCTCCTTGTACGACTGATCCACCACGCGGCGCTTCACGCTCATCTTCGGCGTGAGTTCGCCGCGCTCGATCGTGAAGTCGTGCTCGAGCAGCCCGATCTTCTTCGGCGTCTCGAACGATGCGAGGCCCTCGAGTTCCTTGCGGACCTCCTGGTCCATCTTCGACTGGATCGTCGGCATCGCGATGAGCTGGCTGCGATCGGTCCAGATGATGTGCTTGATCGCGGCCCACCGCTCGAGGTTGTCCCAGTTGGGCACGATGAGGATCGCCGGGAACTTGCGACGGTCGCCGATCATCACCGCCTGCGAGACGTACTTGTTGAGCTTCACGCGGTTCTCGATCGGCTGCGGCGCGATGTTCTTGCCGCCGGCAGTGACGATGATATCCTTCTTGCGATCGGTGATGCGGAGGAAGCCGTCCTCGAGCACGCCGATGTCGCCGGTGGCGAACCAGCCGTCGGCGTCGATGACCTCGGCAGTCGCGTCGGGACGGTTGTAGTAGCCCCTCATGACGTGAGGGCCTCGCGTGAGGATCTCGCCGTCGGCGGCGATCTTCACCTCGACGCCGTGGAGCGGCTTGCCGACGGCGCCGATCCGGAAATGCTCGTCGCTGTTGACCGCGATCACGGGCGACGTCTCGGTGAGGCCGTATCCCTCGAGGATCGTGAGGCCCGCCGCGTAGAAGAACTTATTGATCGGCGCCGCGAGCGGCGCGCCACCCGAAACGAAGTAACGCAGCCGGCCGCCGGTGCGTTCCTTGAGCTTCGAGAACACGAGCTTCTGCGCCAGTCCGTACTGCCACGCGAGCACCGGGCCGGGCTTGCGACCGGCGAGCATCTCGTCGGCCCAGCGGTCCGCGACGCCCACGGCCCAGCGGAAGATGCGCGCCTTGACCACGCCGCCGGAGAGCGCGTTCTCGAGGACGCGCGCGTACATCTTCTCGAAGAGCCGCGGCACTGCCATCGCGAAATGCGGCCGGACCTCCGAGAGATTCAACGGCACGGTGTCGATGCTCTCGGCGTAGGCGATACCCACGCCGTTATGGAAGAACAGGTAGCCGCCCATGCGCTCGAAGATGTGTGAGAGCGGCAGGAAGCTCAGGGCGACGGTGCCGGCAGTGAGCGGCACCTTCTTGCTCGAGGCGATGACGTTCGATGCGATGTTGTCATGCGTGAGCATCACGCCCTTCGGCAGGCCCGTCGTGCCCGAGGTGTAGATGAGCGTCGCGAGATCGTCAGGCTGCACGGTGAGTGCCGCAGCCTTCCACGCCTCGGTGTGTGCGGGAAGGTCAAGCTTGACTCCCGATGCCTCGAGCGCGCTGAACGTCATGTCCGCGCCTTCGGGTGCAGGCTCCACGAAGCTGATGACATGGCGCACCGTCTTGAGCTGCGCCCGCACCGACGCGGCCTTCGCCGCCTGCGCCGCATTGGACACGAACAGCACCACCGCGCCCGAGTCGTTGAGCGGATGCACGATCTGCTCCGCTGGCAGCGTCGGATAGATCGGCACGTCGGTCACGCCGCTGCAGAGGCACGCCCAGTCGGCGATCGCCCATTCGGGACGGTTCTCCGACATGATCGCGACGCGGTCGTTGCGCTTCACGCCGAGCGCGGTGAGCGCGAGCGAGATCTGCCGCACGCGGCGCAGGACGTCGGCATGCGATATCGGCACGTACTTGCCGTCCTTCTTGTACTGATACGCCGCCGGAAGATCGTACTTCTCGATCGCTTCGAAGAAGGACCGTGTGAGTGTGCTGGGTGCCGGTCGCGGACCACCAGTGGCGTACATCATGCTTCCTCCTCGTTCGTTGGATGACTGCTAGGGTGACGCCAGCCTGACGTTCACGACGAATCGCACCGGGCTTCCGCGCAA
>JANOTV010000264.1:0-3182 GCA_031416495.1 Gemmatimonadota bacterium | reverse complement strand
TTTCCTTCGACCGCCGGAAGCTCGCGGGGGGTGCCGAGCGAGCCGAGCCCGACGATGGCGGCGACTGCGATGATTCTGCCGAACATGCGCTTCATGGTAGCGCCTGCGTGGGTGGATGAAGGGGACTTCCGCCGAGCACCGACGACAGGCTCTCTTCGAGTCTCTCGCCATGGGCTCGGACTGCCAAGGCGTCGCTCCCGAGGCGAGCGACGCTCACGATGCGGTCTTGGTGCGTCACGAGGAGCAGTGGGGTCAAGGCCAGGCTCGCGTGCGCATCGCTGGGAATCAAGGAGATCACTGCTCTCACGCGTTCGAGTTCGAGCACGTTGCGAGCCATCACCGAGTCGGTACCGATCAGGAGCAGCGTGGTGCGCACGCCGTCACCGAATCGCTATTGCAGCCGTCGGACCACCGCGGCCGCGAGCCCCGCGGTGCAGCTCAGGCAATCCTGCTCTGACAGCACCCAGACCAGCTGTGGCTCGGCGGCGACTCCGACGCGCGCGCTGATCGCGGACGGCAACCGATCGCCGGCGGTGAGTTCCACGGGAGCGGTCGGAGTGCAGCCCGCAAGGAGCATGCAGGCCGCCGCGATCAGCGGGAAAGCTGAGCCGTGAACCATGCGTTGGGTTCCTCGCGCGAGTCGTCGCGGAAGTAGAAGGTCGGGCCGATCACGGTCATGAGGCGAGGCGTGCTGGCCGATTCGAACATTGCCTTGCCATCGCGGGTCGCGTGCAGGAGACCCCATATGAGGCGCCGCGCGGCCGATGATCGCCCGGTCTGAACCACGAACGAGCCGTCCGCGAGCCAAAAGAGGCGGACGTTGCGCCGGATCCCCGCCGCCCACGCCGCACGTTCAGGTGGAGTCGCCGATGGCGACAGCGCCTTCGCCGGACGATTCTCAGTGGCGAACCGCATCGCGACCGTCCCGAGCGCGCGTCCGCTCCCGTCGAACAGGTAGACCGTGTCTGACAGCGCATGCAGTGCGGCGATCGTATCTCCCCGCTGCGCGAGCGTCACGAACCCGAAGGTCGACCCCGATTGCCGCGCGATCTCGGTCGACGGCTGCGGCATGAAGCTCGCCCGGACTCCGCCGGAGTCGATCAGGAAGAGCTGCGCGGACGTGCTGGCGCTGGGGGCGGCGACGACCCATGAGTCGCCGACCGGGAGGATGTCGGAGATCCCTCGCGCTTGCACGCGAAGTTCCAGGAGGATCTTCCCGCCGTCGCGATCATACACCTGGATCCGGGAGTCCATCACGTTCGTGACGACGATGCTCCCATTCGGGAGGCGCCGGGCCATCGATGGCAAGTTCATCTCCCCAGGCCCCCCTCCCTTGCGCCCGAAGTAGCCCTTCAGTCGCCCGGTCGTGTCGTACATGCGAACCTGGTTCTCCTTCGGTTCGATGACGAGCAAGCCGCCGAGTGCGTCCGGCACGACGACGGGCTCCACGGTGAGCACATCGTCTCGTTCCTCAAGGGAGATCTCCCCCTGCTTCTTGAAATAGGTCCAGAACTTCGAGTCGATCGGCTGCTGTTCGTGTGCCGTGACCGTCACGGCGTCAGCTGCGGGTGCGCCCTCGGCGACGCACCCCAGCAACAGCAGACTGAGCGTCGATCGTGCGAGCACGGTGATCACATCGGACATGACTGGCCTCCGTATTGGCGTGGCTGGCGCGCCTAGTACTACAGTTGCACGCGTGACTGGCCGTTCGTCGGCAAGGTAACGACGACCGGAGCCTGGCGATGCGGGAACAGCAGCTGGCGGCGGGGTGGGCGCGCGAGTTGGAGGCGGTGGCGGCGCGCATCGGGGCATTCGTCACCCATCCGCAGCCCCGGGCGCGGGTGGGGCGGTTTCTCGGCAGCACGTTGGCGGGCGGCGGCCGCCGCAATGGGTGGCAACTCGCCGAGGCGGCGCACGAAGCGACGCCGTACGGCATGCAGCGTTTGGTGGCGAGCGCGGCGTGGGACGTCGCGGGCGTGCGCGACGATCTGCGCGCGTACGTGCGGGAATCGTTGGGGGACCGCGACGGCGTGTTGATCGTCGACGAGACCGGGTTCTAGAAGAAGGGGACCAAGTCGGCCGGGGTACAGCGGCAATACAGCGGCACCGCCGGCCGCATCGAGAACTGCCAGCTCGGCGTCTTCCTCGCGTACGCCACCGCGCGGGGCCATGCCTTCGTGGACCGCGAGTTGTATGTGCCGGCGTCGTGGATTGCCGATCGGGCGCGGTGCCGGGAAGCGAAGATCCCGAAAACGGTGGGCTTCCGGACGAAACCGCAGTTGGCACAGACGATGTTGACCCGCGCCCTCGCCGGCGGCTTGCGCCCGCGGTGGGTGCTCGGGGACGAGGTCTATGGAAATCATCGGGCGCTCCGGGACTCGCTCGAGCAGCAGCGGCAGCCCTACGTGTTGGCGGTCCGGTGTACGACGACGGTGCGGGTCGCCGGCCCCGGTGCGCCGGGACGCCACCGCGTCGCCACGCTGGCCGCGGCTTTGCCGCGCGCGGCGTGGCAGCGCCACAGTGCCGGCGCGGGGAGCAAGGGCCCGCGGTGGTATGACTGGGCCCTGCTTCCCCTGGCGCGGGAGGAGACCCGAGGGCACCACGCCCTGCTCATCCGACGGCATCCCACGTCCGGCGAGCGGGCCTACTACCTCGTGTTCGCGCTCCGCCCGATGCGGCGGGACGCCGTGGTGCCGGCCGCGGGGCAGCGCTGGGCGATCGAGCAGAGCTTCGAGGAGAGCAAACAAGAGGTCGGGCTCGACGAGTACGAGGTGCGGACCTATGCCGCGTGGTATCGGTTCATGACCCTCACCCTCTACGCCCATGCATTTCTCGCGGCGATGCGCGCCCGGCAGCGGCCGCGAAAAAAGGGGCGCCGCCCGGGACGCACGTCGTCGCCCTGAGTGTGCCGGAGATTCGGCACCTCTTTGTGCACCTGGTCTTTCAGCAAATTCCGCCCGATCCCGGGCACATCATCGCCACGTCCCGGTGGCGACGCGCCCACCAAGCCAACGCCCGTCGTGGGCACTACCGCGCTCGTCGGCGATGAGCCGCAACTGTTGTACTAGCCCGATTCGCTCGACGGCGAGCAGGTCCAGGTCTGGGCGCTCCCGCGAGATTGACTGGCCCTCGCTTCGTCGGCTCGGGCATTGGCCTCATCGACAGGGGCGCTCCCTCGTCGC
>JANOTV010000263.1:0-4373 GCA_031416495.1 Gemmatimonadota bacterium | reverse complement strand
CCCACCGGGCCGCTTGCGGTACTTGATGATGGTGTAGACCAGCGCGGCTTCGACAACGACGAAGACGATGGTCCCCCAGAAGAGGAGCGTGTCCCAGAGTGCGTCGATCGAGGTGTTGAAGTCCGTGTTGTGGTTGAACGTGGAGTTGGGATACTCCGTCTGGCCACATGCGGAGAGCGCCAGGAGACTTGCCGCAAAGAGCAGGGCAGGTGCTGCCTGGCGCAGGCGCAGCATCGACATCGTGGTGGGTAGGCTGGGGGAGGATCGCCGCGACTCAGGGATGGGTCGAGGCCGCCGCTTGCACCGAACTTCACAAGCCCCACGAAGTTAGCCCGCGAGGTGCGCGTGGGCAAGCGGATTCATATGGAGTGCCGATATTGGAGTGGGGCGTTTCTCCACGGGGGAGCCCCGTCAGTCGCCGCCCGCCGTCTCGATCTCGACCGCGTGGTCCTTCTTCACCTTGGACTGCGCGAAGTCGAGCGCTTGGCGGATCTGCCCCACGTACTCGCGCAGCACGCGCAGCTTGTTCTGGTCCCCGCCGCCGCGGGACGAGCCGAGGATCATCGTCGAGACCTGGTCGGCGATCATGCCAAACTGGCCCTTGAGCTGCCCCTGCAGCGGCACCGCGATGCGCTTGATCTGGGACGGGATGATCCCGGCACCGCGCTGGTTCTTGATGTCAATGGCCATGCGCTCGACGTGGCCGTGGATGGTCTGAATCGTCGAGAGGGCTTCCTCGAGGGTTTTCATCTTCTGGGCGCCAGCGCCGTCGAGCTTAACTCCGGCCATTTTTTTACCTCCTCTTAAACCATTTTTCTCACGTCCAAAATCGCATTTACCTGTTCCATGGTGAGCAACTTCTGCTCCAGCACCAGCTCCACCACGCCCTTGCCGGTATCCAGAGCTTCACACGCGATCTGTGTGCAGACCTCGTAGCCGAGCACCGGCAGTAGCGCCGTCACGATGCCGATGGAGCGTTCCACGTATTGACGCATCACCACCGGGTTCGCTTCGATGCCGTCGATGCACTTCTCGCGGAGCATCTTGCAGGCGTTGCTCATCGCGCTGATGTGACGAAGGAGCCGGAAGACGATCACCGGCTCGAAGACGTTCAGCTGCAGTTGGCCCGCTTCGGCGGCCATCGTCACCGTCACGTCGCCGCCGATCACGTCGAAGCAGACCTGGTTCACGGCCTCGGGGATCACCGGGTTCACCTTGCCGGGCATGATGCTCGAGCCCGGCTGCATCGCCGGCAGGCGGATCTCGGCGAAGCCGGCGCGCGGGCCGCTCGAGAGGAGCCGGAGGTCGTTGCAGATCTTGCTGAGCTTCACCGCACAGCGCTTGAGGACGCTCGAGACCTGCACAAAGGCGCCGGTGTCGCTCGTCGCCTCGACGAGGTCAGGCGCGGTGATCATCACGAGGCCCGTCACCTTGCTCAGGTGCGCACGCACCTTCTCGGTGTAACCATCGGGCGCGGTGATGCCTGTGCCGATCGCCGTCGCGCCCATGTTCATCTCGCGCATCAGCGCCTTCGCCTCCTCCAGCCGATCGATGTCCTCGGCGATGGTGTGGCCGAAGGCGTTGAACTCCTGCCCCAGTGTCATGGGCACGGCGTCCTGCAGCTGTGTGCGGCCCATCTTCACGTGCGGCGCGAACTCCGTGCCCTTGGCGAGGAACGCCTGCACGAGCGCGCGCATCTGCTGCTGCAGGCCGCCGATGGCGTAGTGGATCGAGAGCCGCACCGCGGTCGGATAGACGTCGTTGGTGCTCTGCGCGAGGTTCACGTGCTGGTTGGGATGCACGCGCGTGTAGTTGCCTCGCGGCTCGCCGAGCAGCTCGAGGGCGCGGTTCGCGATCACCTCGTTGGCGTTCATGTTCGTCGACGTGCCCGCGCCGCCCTGGATCATGTCCACGCGGAAGTGGTCGTGATGATGGCCAGTCTGCAGCTCGTGGCAGGCGCGCACGATGGCGTCGAACAGATCATCGGGCAGCGCGCCGAGCTCGTGGTTCGCGCGCGCAGCGGCTTCCTTCACCTGTGCATGCGCGATGATGAGCTCGGGGAAATCCTGCAACGTGACGCCGGTGATCGGGAAGTTCTCGATCGCGCGCAGCGTCTGCACGCCATAGAGCGCCGCCTCGGGCACTTCCCGATCGCCGAGGAGGTCGTGCTCGGTGCGCGTGGGGCCGCCAAAGTCGGTCGCGCGGTCGCGTCTGGAGAGCGTGACATCGGCCTGCTTGAGTCGCGCCGAGATCACGCGCGCGGCGCGTACGAGGAGCCGCGCGTAGAGGCGGGGCTGATCCTTGACGAGGGGCTCGAGCGCGGCGCTGCTGAAGCGCAGCGTCTTGAGCGGGTGCAGCGCGCGGCCATCGGTGGAGTGCGTCGTCTCCTCGAGAAGGATGCTCTCGCCGAGGATCTCACCGGCGCCGAGGGTCGCGAAGCGCATGGGGACATCGCCGTGCGGCGCCTCGATGGCGACAGTGCCCTCGAGGATCACCCAGAACGCCTCGCGCTTGTCGGTGGCGCGAAAGAGATAATCGTTGGGCGCGTACTCGACGGGCTCCGCGGCCCGGGCGAGATGCCAGAGCAGCTGGTCGGAGAGTCCATCGAAGAAGGCGAGGCCTGAGAGGTCTGGAGGCGTCATAGTGGGGTGCAAGTTACCACGTACGGGGTGTACGAGGGAAAGGCGCCATACATTGGACTGCGATGCGGACTGCGACGACCCTTCCACCCATTCTCCGCCTCGGCGCGCGCCGCTCGGTGCTCGACATCACCGAGTTCTACGGCCCGACGAGCGGCGGCGTTCGCACGTATCTCGGCCAGAAGGCCGCATGGGTGGCGGGGCAGCAGTGGGCGCGGCAGGCGATGCTCGTGCCGGGTCAGCCGCCGTACCGGTTCCTGCTCGCTCCAGTGAGTGCACGACGGATCATGCTGCACGAGCGTCCCGACATCATCGAGCTGGGAAGTCCGGGGTTCGCGCCATGGATCGCGGCGCAGGCGGCGCGTGGGCTTGATGCGCCGATGATCGCGTTCTTCCACTCGAACTTCCCGCGGATCTTCAATCCGTTCCCCGAGCGCTCGAGCGGCATGCGACGCTTCGCGACGGAGGCGCTCTGGCGGTACGTGAAGTTCGTCGACCGGTTCGTGCGCGTGACGATCGTGAGTTCCGATTTCGCCGCGACCGATCTGCGACGTGCCGGTGTGGATCGCATCGAGCGGCTGCCGCTCGGCGTTGACCTCGTGCGGTTCAACACCGCGCGCCGCGCGAAGCGCGATGAGACGCGCGCGTGGTACGGATTGCCCGTCGCTGGGCTTCTTGCGGCGTACATCGGGCGGTTTGCGAACGAGAAGGAGATCGACACGCTTCTCGCTGGCTGGCCGGAGGCGCACAAGCGCACGGGGATGCATCTCGCGCTCGTGGGCGACGGGCCCGTGCGCGCGATGCTCACCGAGCGCACGAGCGGTATGCAATGGGCGCACGTGCTGCCGTACGAGCAGGACCGTGAGCGTCTCGCGGACCTGCACGCGGCGCTCGATGTGTACGCGGCGCCCGGGCCGGTGGAGACGTTCGGCTTGAGCGGCACCGAGGCGATGGCGTCGGGGACGCCGGTGCTCTCGGTGAACCGGGGTGGCATGGCGGAGCAGGTGATCGCGTCGGGCGCGGGAGAACTGTATGAAGCCGGCCGTCCGGAGACGATCGCGTCGGCACTCGAGGCGCTGCTCGCGCGGGATCTCGCTGCGCTCGGTGCGGTGGCACGGGCGCACACAGAACGGCACCACTCGTGGGATCTGGTGTTCGCAGATCTGTTCGCGCTCTACGATCGCGTGATCGCAGGGGAGTTCGGAACGTAGTCCGGCGCAGTGATCGCAGCTCCCCTTAAGCTAAGCTGCAAGCGAATTCCAACCGTTGCGAGCGAAGACAGCTTCATTGAATCGCTTGTCAGCTTCAGCTCGAGCCTCAGACGATCGCGCGCACGCGCCGTTGCGACCTATCGCAGTTGCCCGACGGGACGTTCGTCGCGTGGCCGAAGCATGACACGGCGCGGTTGACGGAGCGCGTGCCACGACCCCAATTGAATTTCCCATCCCGTATCCCGCGCTCATCCTGAGCAGGCCTGCAACCGCCGAGTCACTTCCTCGCGGTGTGCGGGGGCGATTCCGATGCGATCGCCGAGATATCTGTTCGTCCCACCGAAACCGAGCGCGGTGAGACTCGCTCCGTACGTCGCTCGGACCGTGTTCCAGACGACGCATGGCACCACCTCGATCTCCAGCGCGGTGTCGAGAAGACCGGAGCCGTCGAGGTCGTATTCCTCGACGAGGACGTTGCGGATGAGCGCCGCCCACGCCGCGGAGCCGGGCTCGATCCGTTGCG
>JANOTV010000262.1:0-1878 GCA_031416495.1 Gemmatimonadota bacterium | reverse complement strand
CTTCTTTCGCCATCTATTTGATGAGCCGGACACTGGCGCGCCGAGCGCGGTATGACGAATCGTTGCAGTTGGCAAGCATTTATGGATGGCGCGTGCTCCGCACGCGTTCATATTTTCTTGCTTGCAACTGAACTCCGACGTTGACCAGTCAAGGCATACGCGTGTGACAGAGGCCTATTCGCTGCGACACATTCACGATGCAGTCGACATCGCCACCACACTTCCGAGTTGGTGGTTTCGAGGGCATCCCCGGATGTTCGGTGAGCTCACCCCGCGCGTATTCCGCCGGAACATCTACACCGGTCGTGGTCGCCGCGACGCCCTTTCGCGCCCACCACGCACGGTCAAGACGCGCGTGACCGACGATGACCCGTTCGCCGACGATGGGTACCGAGCGTTTTATCCATCGATTGAGCGCGAGATCATCGAGCGATTCAAACGCGATGCGCACAACCGTGGCTCTGAGTCGGTTCCTGCCGACGGTGATCATCTCGGTTGGCTTTGCCAACTGCAGCACCATGGAGCGCCCACTCGGCTGCTTGACTGGAGCGAGCAGGCGCTCGTGGCTCTCTATTTCGTCGTGCGCGAGGAGCCGAAGCGAGACGGAGAACTGTGGGCTCTCGAAGCTCGCACCCTCAATGGCCTTGTTGGGGCAGGCGACGGCTACCCGTTGCCCGGGTTCAGCGGCAGACTCGACTTCCTGGCGACCGAACCGTATCACGGTCCGCCGGAGGAGGCGCTTCAGCGCTACAAGCTCAATCAGGCACAGGAGAAGCCGATTGCGTTCCGACCGATCCGGACTTTCGCGCGCATGACAGCTCAGGCGTCCGTCTTCACGATTCATCCAGTCCCGCGGGCGGCCTGCATGATCGCTGCACTTGTCACCTACAAGTCGGCGCTCGTCCGCTATCGGATCCGAGCGTCCGCGAAAGAGAAGCTACGGCTCCATCTCGCCGATCTTGGCGTCTCGGAGCACACGCTCTTTCCTGACCGTGCGGCCTTGGGCGCGCACGTGGCGGGCGAAGTCAAGTACTACGGTTGGAACAACTCGCGTCCGCCGAAATGCGGTGGAATCGTCGACAAGCCCGACGACGTGCGGCGGTCGCGGCGCGCAGAGTCTAACGTGCCAGCCAGTAGGTGGCCTTGATGGCGAAGATGTTCTCGGGTTGCGGGCTGAACACCGCGCCCACGTCGCGGGAGAAGCTGAAATCGCGCAGCCGTTCCAGCTCCGACCTGCGTTGCTGCCACACGAAGAACAACGTGGAGCCAGGCCGGTATTCCCACCGCACGACGGCGTTCCCCACGAGAGATCGCGTATTGAAGTCCGGGTTAGAGATGCGGATGGCCGGCCCGCCGGGCGGGCGCACGGTGAACGTCCCCGCCGAATCGCGGCTGAGCGATCCGTCGGCTTCGCTGTAGCGGTCGAACGTGAACGTACGCGGCAGCGCGAGACTCTTGATCTCCGAGAACACGCCGCTGGCTACGAGCGGCTGCACGAACATCTGGAGTGACAACGCCGGCGAGAACGTCCAGTCCATGCGCGTTATGAGCGAGACCTGGTTGAACCTCAGCGAACCAAACAGGTAGCGACGGCCGTAGGTGTCCAACGCAGAACGGTCTGCCGCGCTTGCCAGAAACTGCGCGGCGTTACGGCTGGTGATCCACTCGGGAGTGAGCGTGAGACGAAAAACCGGATTCGGCCGGACCGAGAGCCCGCCGGAGAAGGTGTCCTGCCAGCCGGGACCGCCGTCCCGCTGGGTGAAGACGAACGCGTTCAACACATAGACCTTGCGCGGATCGGTGGAGAAGTCGCCGTCGAAGGTGCGCACCCATGGCTGCCTCGACACCGGACCCCCGCGCGTCAGCCGGTCGTCGAAG
>JANOTV010000261.1:0-2064 GCA_031416495.1 Gemmatimonadota bacterium | reverse complement strand
CCCCGCATACCCGCCCCCGCATCAAGAACCCCCGCATCCAGCAGCCCGCATCAAGGCGAAATGAACTTCCACGACGCACGATAATCCCGCATCAAAGCCACCCCACCAAGTCGCGCCCGCACCATCTCAACCGGCATCCGTCCCCCCTGCAGTACCGCATCATGAAACGCACGATCCGTCATCCGCCCCGACCCAACCATCTCGGCGTACAAAGAACGAAACTGCAACCCGCCGAGCATATACGCCGCCTGATACATCGGCGAGTATGTCCCGTTGAAGGAGCGACGTACCTCCGCCTCCGCATTCGCCCGTTCATGCCCGACCCGCACAACCAGGAAGTCGACCGCTTCCTGCGGCGTCATCGTCCCCAGATGAAACCGCAGCGAGAAGATGATCCGCGCCAACCGGTGCGACCGCCAGAACAGCATGCCCATCCGATCCTCGGGAGTAGGCGCGAAGTTCGCGTCCCACAGGAGCATCTCCCAGTAGAGCGCCCATCCCTCGCCCCAGAACGGTGTGCTGAACGCCTGCCGGTGCGCGTTGTACCGCTGCGTCATGAACCCCTGCAGGTGATGCCCGGGGATCAGTTCGTGATGCACCGTCGCGAGTGAGAAGTGCGGGTTGTTGCCTCGCATACTCATGAGCTTGTCGGCATGCGCCATGCTGTCCGTCGGGTACGCGACCTGGATGATCTCGCCGCCGAGGAAGAAGGGCGACACCAGTTGTTGCCGCGGTGACATCATCTCCATGCGCCACACTTCATCGGCGAGCGGTGGCACCGTCACGAGGTTGCGCGTCGTGATGAACTCCAGGGCCGACTCCGCGAGCGCGCGCACCATCTTCGGCTGCTCGCCCGGTGCCACGTACGCCAGCTTCACCTTCTCGAGCGCGGCGCGCCAGTCGTCGCCGAATCCCATCTCGCGCGAGGCCTTCTTCTGCTCGGCTTCGATCCACTGGAAGTCGCGCTCCGCCATCGCGATCAGTTCCTGCGGCGTGTACGCGATCATCTCGAAGTCGAGGTCCGCCTTCACTCCCTCCACGCCGATCGGATCGCCGATGATCGGCTCCTCCTCGCCCTCCTTCTGTCCGATCACCACTTCGCGGATCGCGCGCGTGTAGCGCGTCATGCCGTCGTTCACCCGGCGGTACGGGTCGGCCGTCCACCACGAGAAGGTGGGATCGTAGCCGGAGTAGAAGCGGTGCCAGTTGCGGAGCGTGCCCTGCAGGTCGCCGAGGAATGCGACGGTGCGGAGGCCCACGATGCGATCGGCGCGCGTGATCGACGCGGCCGGCTTCGCGCGCGTCATGCGCGTGAGTGAATCGACGAGTGTCGCCAGGTCGGCGAGCTGGCGGCCCGAGCGCTGGCCATCGACCGCGTCGAAGCGGCGGCGTGCCTCGTCGAACTCCGTGATGATGTCGGCGAACGGCACGAGCGGCTTCATATCGCTCGCGAGCTTCTCCTCGCGCCGCAGCTGGTCGAGCTCCGAGCGCAGGCGCGTGTCGAGGAGGATGTAGTCGATCTTCCCCTCCTGGCTCATGCGGTCGAAGTCCACGTGCGTGAGCCGCGCGCGCCAATCTTCGTAGAACGCCTTGAACCGCGCGCGACGTGCCGTCGAGTACTCGACGTTCCAGCGGCGCATGAGCGCGGCGCGGTCGTTGGTGAAGAGCGAGACCGAGTCGCGCAGCTCGCTCGCACCGACGGGGATCGTCATGCCGCCGCCGGCCGCGGCGCGCAGCGGCGCCTGCGCGCCGAGCGGCTGGCCGAGTGACGCGCTGAGCGCTGACGACGCGACCAACGCGGCGACCAACGCGGCGACCAACGTGGCGACCAACACAGCCGACGCGACCCGCGCGTCACCTGGGAATGCGAGCTTCACGAATCGGTTCGTCATGTTTTGGCTTCCTCTCAGATCGCTTGAAGGCGCGGGGACCGACTTCTGCGCCGTAGATGACACCCGTTGAAGCGGCACTCGCCGCCGACGCGGGAACTTGCGCATTGGCCTCGCCGAGGGCAATCATCTCGATCATGAGAATTCACTCGATGCCCATGCAGGTTGCCGCCGC
>JANOTV010000260.1:0-4347 GCA_031416495.1 Gemmatimonadota bacterium | reverse complement strand
TCTCCCAGCTCACGCGTCAATCCTTTGCGCTGATGAGCATGGTCGAAGCGCGGTGCGCCGCCGAGCGTGGTCCGCGTCCGGCGGGATACATGGGAGTGAACCTCACCACGGAGCTCGACCCGCGAAGCGGTGCAGTGCGCTTCACGGTGGTCGAGTCGGTGGATCCGGGATCGCCAGCGCAACGCGCAGGCATAGAGAAGGGAGACACGCTGCTCGCGATCGGCGGACGCGACGTGCGCGGACGTCGGCCCGAACCGGCGCCCGGGTTGCTCGAGCCCGGCAACCGTGTCGCGCTCCGTGTGGACCGTGCCGGCGGCGCGCGCGATGTGCTGGTGACCGTCGCCCCGCGGCCAGCGGCGATTCACGACTTGTGCGGCGAGTTCGAGCGCGTGCTGCAGCCGTTGCGTGTCGCTCCGCCAGGCCACTTCATCTTCGAGAGCGATGCGCGCGACGCGCCGCGGCGCGTCCAGGTGGAGGGCACGGTACCTCGGGCGCCGATTGCGTCCCGTGAAGTGCGGTACTTCATCTTCGATCCCGAGAACGTGTCGGTCGCGTCGTCGCCGTATTTCGCCGGCGCGCAGTTCAGGCGGCTCGACGAGTGGCGCGCCGGACTCAACCTCAAGCCGGATGTGCAGGGCGTACTCGTGAACGCCGTCGCCAACGGTTCGCCGATGGCGCAGGCCGGGTTGAAGGAAGCCGACGTGGTGACCGCCGTTGACGGCACCACGACGAGCACGCCGATGGCGGTGGTGCGCGCGCTCCTCCTCACCGAGAAGCCGGAGGCATCGCTGCAGATCCTGCGAGCCGGGAAGAAGCAGACGCTCACGCTGCGGCTTCCGCCGCACTGAGTCAGCGCGGCGCGGCGCCCTTGAGGGTTCCGGCAGGCAGCAGATAGACGAGGCGGACCGTGATGCGGTCCGCCTCACTCAGTTCCGCCACGCGGATGCGCGGTGACATGATGTTCGCTTCGTCTTTCGTGTGATCGAGGCCAAGCAAGTGACCGGCTTCATGCAGTGCTATCGCGCGCACCGCATCGGCGTCGAGTGCGCGTCCGTCCTGTTGATGCGTCGCCAACTCGATGCTCCCGCCCACGATCCATCCATGCTGGTCATGCACCCAGCGTGTGCGTCCCGTCATGTGGATGCCGGGATCGAAGCCGTCCACCCAGGTCACCCGGATCTCTGCGCGGGTGGAATCGAGCACAAATGTGAAGTGCACGGGAACGCCCGCATCACCCCACGTGTCGAACGCATCGCGCACGATCTGCGCGTACGAGGCGTTCTCGGTGGATTGCACCCACACACGCATGGGTGTCGCGCGTCGGTCGGGCCAGCGGAAGTTCATGGAGTCGCGCACCGCGAGCATCTCGCCGAGGTATGAACCCTCGCTGCGCGTGGCGAGGATTCGCGCGATGCGGGCGGGGTCGCGCTCCGGTGCGGCGAGCGACGACATCGTCACGCTGATTTCGGGGTCCGGCATGCCCACGGCGCGCGCGGACTCTACCGCACGCGCGGCATCACGCGCGGCATCACGCGCGGCGCGCACGCGGACGGTGTTGGCGCCGTAGAGCAGCGCGAGGAGCACGGTCAGGCGCACGACCGTCCGTCCGGTGGGCGGCATCAGTCGTGTCTTGGCGTCCGTTGGGGGCGACCCGCTCAACGCCCCGCTCAGCGACCCGCGCCCTTGCTTCGCTGCTTCAGTTCCTCGAACCAGTTGAGTACCACCACGAGTTCGCTGGTCTCCTGCATCGCGCGGTTGATCATGACGAAGCGGCTGCCGTCGCGCGAGACATCGTACGCACGGTTGTTGATGTCGCTCGCCATGTTGGGTCTGCTGAAGAGCGCCCGGCGATTCGATGTCTCGAACCGCGCCCCGAGGGTCACGTTGGCCACGAGCATCTCGCCGCGGCCCGACTTGAAGAATATCTCCCGGCCGTTGCGCGACCAGCGCGGCTCTTCACCACCGTCGGCGGATACCTGATGGCGTCCTTCGCCGAGATCGTCCATGCGTCGCACATAGATCTCGTTGCGCCCGGATTCGTTCGAGACGTACGCCACCCACCGGCCATCCGGCGAGATGTCCGCACCGAACTCGTCGAAGTCCGTCGCGACGACCGGACGCGGCGCGGTGTCGACGCCCGGAGTGAAGGCGAGAATGTCTCGCGTGCGCGTTCCGCCACTGCCGACGCGGAGCACCATCGTCTTGCCGTCTGGTGTCCACGCGATCTCATCCGTCTGTCGCGGGTGCGCAAACAGTGATTCCGGCGGCGCGCTGCCATCGGCCCGTTGCACCCAGATGTTCCGGCGTCCGCCGCCGCGAGTGGACACATACGCGATGTGCCGCCCATCGAGGGCCCATGTGGGCCGCGAGTTGCTCGTGGCGCCCACCGTCAGGCGCGTGAGCGGACCCGTCGGGAGCTGCTTCACCCAGATGTGTTCGCCATCGGAAGCGACCGAAGCGACCGCCAGGCGGGTGCCATCCGGGGAGAGGGAGACGTTGACGAAACTGCCTCGCCACGCGGAGTCCACCGGGGTGAACGCGCCCTTTCTGTCCACCCACACGACCTGCTCACCGCCGGCGCCACCGCCGGACATGTAGAGCAGGGTGCCCGTGTTGGAGACTGCGAACTGCGCCGAGCCGCTATTGGCATCGACCTGGATGCCGTCAGTGATGCCGATGGCCGGTCCAGTGACCTCGAGCCGCTTCACATCGAATGGCACGACGAGCAGGGAGCCGCCGAATGTGGCGTAGAGGATGTGGCCGGTCGGCAGATAGCGGGCGTACACTCCGTTGAAGAGCGACGTCGCCTTTCCGGTGGAGAAGTCGAGTGCGCCGATCGATGCGTCGCCGATCGAACTGGTCCAGATCTGCACGAGCGCCGAGTGATTGCCCGGCAACACATCGACCCAGTCGTGTTCCACCTGGCGGGTGGTGCTGTCAAGTGTGCTCACCACCTCGACCGAACCACCGGTCGCACGCACGCGAGCGACGACGGAGGTCGAGAGGGTGAAATAGACGTTGCCGTCCGATCCCCAGTCGCCACCCCAGGCGGCGACCGAGTCCTTCACGAGCGTCAACGACGGCCCGCCGTTGATGGGCACGACGCGAAGGCTTCCGAGACCTCCGGCTCCAGTGGTGAATCCCACCATGTCGCCATCGGGAGAGAAGAACGGCGCGAGGGCGTTCGCGGTACCGGGCAGCGGACGGGCGACGAGTGCATCGAACTCGCGGACCCAGAGCTGCGTGCCGCCTGCACTGTTGCTGCCGACATACACGATGCGCCGTCCATCGGCCGAGATGTCGAATCGCTTCGTCGGAGCCGACTGGAGTCGTTCCGTCTCGGGGAAGCTCACGCTCACGCGCGTCACCAGTGCCTTCGGCACGCGGGTCATCGACCAACCCGCGAGCAGCGCGAAGGCGAGCGCCGTGCCGCCAGCGACCATCGCGATGCGCCGCCAGCGATTGTTCCCCTGCGCCCCGCCGGCCGCCATCAGCACCGTCGTGCGCGAGGCGAGGCGCCCCTCGAGCGCCGCCGCGAAATCCGCCGCCGTCGCGAAACGGTCGGCGGGCAATTTCTCGAGCGCCTGCGCCACCGCCGCGGCGATGTGCGCGGGCACCGACTTCCGCAGCTCGGTCACCGGCTGCGGAGTCTCGGTGATGATCTTCATGATGATCTGCTGCGCCGACTTGCCCATGTGCGGCGGCTCGCCGGTGAGCATCTCGTACAGCACGCTCGCGAGTGAATAGATGTCGGACCGGCCCGAGATCTCCTTCGCCGCCGTCGCCTGCTCGGGACTCATGTAGTGCGGCGTGCCGAGGCTCAGTCCCGTCTCCGTCATGCGGCCACCGGCGGCTGCGGAAAGCGCGAGTGCGATGCCGAAATCCGCGACCATCGGCCGACCATCGTGCAGCAGGATGTTCTCCGGCTTGATGTCGCGATGGATCACGCCATGCCGGTGCGCGTAGTCGAGCGCGTCGGCGAGGCTCGTCGTGATGCGGATCGCTTCGTCGATGCCGAACTGCGTCTCCCGGTCGAGCTTCGCGCGCAGCGTCTCGCCGTCGATGAACGGCATCACGTAGAAGAGGAACCCGCCCGCCTCGCCGGAATCGAAGAGCGGGAGGATGTGCGGATGCTGGAGGCTCGCCGTGGTCTTGATCTCCACGACGAATCGCTCGGCGCCGAGCACCGCGGCGAGTTCGGGCTTACACCTTGAGCGCGACCTTGCGGTCGTGCTTGATGTCCGCGGCGAGGTACACCGTTGCCATCCCACCCTGGCCAAGCTCGCGCTCGATGGTGTAACGACCCTCGAGGGCGTTTCCCAGCCGCTGCATCACGTCGTTCATTGG